>JBOFQO010000001.1:0-2134 GCA_051660925.1 Silanimonas sp.
CATCGCGCGCAGGTGCAAATAACCGATGCGGCCCTCGCCGGCGCGCTCGACGGCGGCCACGCGGCCTTGCACCCAATCGCCGTAGCGCAGCGTCGCGTTGCGGCGCGGGTCGACCGGCACCACCACGGTGCGCCCCTCACGGCCGCCGCGCTGCAGCGTCAGCAGCACCTGTTGGCCGGCTTGGTGGTGCAGAGCGGCGGCGAGATCGCCCGTATTCCGCACCGCGCGGCCGTTGATGGACGCGAGGATGTCGCCTTCGCGGGCATCGACCCCCGGCTGCGCGAGCGGCGCGCGCTCAGCGGGCAGCTCACGGTCGCCGCGGTAGATGCGCGCGATGCGCAGGCCGTCTGCCGTCGGCGCGAATTCGGCGCCGAGCATCGACGGTGACGCGCTTTCGACGTCCTCGGGCAGGTCGGCGCCGCCGACCTGCGAATGCAGGATGGCGAGCGGCGCGACCATCTGTGCGAGCAGGTCGTCGAGCTCAGCGCGATCGGTCACGCGGGCGAGCAGCGGCTCGTGCTGCGCGCGCACGGCGTCCCAGTCCAGGCCGCGCATCGTCGGGTCGAAGCTGAAGTCGCGATGCAGGCGCCAGGCGTCGGCGAACATCTGCCGCCACTCGCGCACCGGATCGATGGGCAGGCGCCAGTCGGCGAGGCGCACGAGGCTGCTGGAGAGGTCGTCGGGCAGCTTCTCGCCGGCGTCGACGATCGCGATCACCGGATCATCCTCGCCGCTGCGCTGCACGTAGGCGACGCGCTTGCGGTCGGGACTGATTTCGGCGGACTCGATGTTCTTCGCGAAAACGGTCGGCTCGCCGCCCTCGTTGCCAATCGGCAGCGTCATCAGCGTGCCTTCGTCCCGCTCGTAGGCGAGCAGGTACAGACGCTCGGCAGCGACGAACAGCTCGGTGTAGTTGCCCGGCGGCACGGGGGTTTCGAACAGCCGATCGGCGAGGCCGTCGAGCACGATCGGCGGCAGGGCTTTGGTCGCGCCGTCGCCATCGGCGTTGTCTTTGGCATCGCCGTCCTTACCCTCGTCGTTCTTCTCGGCGCCAGCGTCCTCGGCCGCGATCAGCTCGTTCGTCGGCGCGAAAGGGAAGCGGTTGCCCGGCTGCAGCGCCAGCGCGTAGACCTTGCCGCGGCGGTCGAAGCCGGGGCCGGTGTTGCGGTCGCCCCAAGGGCTCGACGGCGAGGCCGAGAAGGCGCGCTCGGAGACGAAATACAGCCAACGGCCGTCGGGCGAGAAGCTCGGCGAGGTCGAGACGTAGCGCGGGCTGGTGACGACGACCGGCGCGGTGTCGCCGACGCGGAACACGTGGATCTGGTCGCGGTCGTGGCGGGTCGCCGGCCGAGAGAACGCGAGCCCCTTGCCGTCCGGCGACCATTCGATGCGGCCGTAGGGGTTGTCGCTGGTGCCGCCGCTGCGGTCGATGGTGGTGCTGCGGCCGCTGCCGAGATCGAGCAGGTGCAGCGCGCCGGATTTGTCGGTGTGCGCGAGGTGGCGGCCGTCCGGCGAGGGGTACAGCCGCCAGCGGTGATGCGTGCCGCCGCGCGTGAGCTGCGTGGCTTCCGAGCGGCCGTCCGCGGCGTAGCGCCAGATTTCCGGGCGGCCGTCGGCGTCGCTGATGGCATACACCCACTTGCCGTCGTGCGAGGGCACGGCGCCGCGCGCGCGGTGTTCGGGCGGCGAGGCGACCTCGACGCGGCGCGTCGGGCCCGGGCCAGCCACGGCAACGCGGCCGCGCACGGTCACCGCGACGCGATCGCCCTTCGGCGACAGGCGCGCGTCCTCGAAGAAGCGCAGCGGCCGCTCCAGCCAGCGCTCGCGGCGCTGCTCGAAATCGGAGAGCAGGGCCAGCGGTACGTCGCGGTCGTCGTTGTTCGACGGATCGAACACGCGAACGTCGGCGCCGCGCTGGTAGACGATGCGCGTGCCGTCGCTGCGCGCGGCGCGCACATCCCAGCCGTCGTGCTGCACGTGCCGTCGGCGGTCGCCGCCCTCGGCATCCATCGACCACAGCGCGTCGATGCCGTCGCGGTTGCCGACGAAGTACCAGCGGCCACCCAGCCACATCGGGCTGTGCATCGCGCCGTCGGCGTCGCTGCCCAGCCGTTTCGCTTCCGCGTCGACGGCC
>JBOFQO010000002.1:0-3456 GCA_051660925.1 Silanimonas sp.
AGTCGGGCAACTACGGATACAACGCGGCGAACGGCGAGTTCGGCGACATGGTGCAGTTCGGCATCCTGGACCCGACCAAGGTCACCCGCACGGCGCTGCAGAACGCCGCGTCGATCGCCGGCCTGATGATCACCACCGAAGCGATGGTCGCCGAAGCCCCGAAGAAAGACGCGCCGGCTCCGGGCGGCGGCGGTGGCATGGGCGGCATGGGCGATATGGATTTCTGATCCCGCGCCAACGCTCTGCAAGTTCGAACGAGAGGGCCCGCGAAAGCGGGCCCTTTCCTTCTGGTGTTCCGGGGGCCGGCCGCCGGGTTGAGTTCGGGGCCGGCTTGGCTTATGACGGCGGCATCCCACGGCAGCGGAGCGGCGACCATGCGGACCTTCGGAATCCTTGCGGCAGGCGGTGTGCTCCTGGCGCTGACGGCGTGCTCTCCCGCGCCTTCGGAATCGACGGCCGAAACCGCGCCCGACGACGCCGCGGCGTCCACCCCCGCCGCGGCGCCGGCGCCGAGCGTCGACGCCGAGTACGAGCAGCTGAAGGCCGCGACGCCGGTCGATGCCTGCGCGCTGCTGACGACCGACAAGCTCAAGGCCGTGTTTCCTGACCTCGACTTCAAGCTGCATCAGGAGCTCAAACCGCAGCTCAGCGGCTACGTCTGGGATTCGCGCTGCACGTACTGGGCGGGCGTGGGCACGCAGGAATTCGCCAAGGACGTGCCGACCCACACGGTGGAGATCTTCGTCGGCACGTCGGCCAACGAAGAGAAGGCGCGGCGCAACCTCGCCTCTCGGCATGAGACGGCCGTCTCCGCCACCGGCTACCAGGCGCAGGCTGCGCTCAGCGAGAACGCCTACAGCACCGCGAACACGGGTGTCGTCAGCCTGTTCTTCGTCAAGGGGCAGAGCGAGGTGCAGATCAACGTCTCTGACCTGACAACGTCCAACGAGCAGAAGGTCCAGCAGACGATCGCGCTCGCGCAGTCGCTCTAGTCACGCCGTCCGCGCGTCGCGCTTTCTGGCGACCCGGCGCTTTGATGCACACTTCGGCCATGCGAACCGCTGTTCTGCTCCTGCTGATGGCCCACGCGACGGAAGTGCTCGCGGATGAGCGCACGGACGAGCGCGCGACGTCGCAGACGCTGGAGGTCGACGGCAGGGAACGTCGGTTCAATCTCTACGCCCCGCCGGGCGTGAGCCAGGCGCCCCTGGTCATCACTCTGCATGGGCACGGCCAGTCCGCGCGGGAGGTGGAAGCGTTGTCGGGATGGAACGCGATCGCCGCCGAGCACGGCGCCATCGTGGTGTACCCGTTCTCGCGCGGCACGAATTGGCGGATCTTCGGCCCGTCCAGCCCCGACGTGGATTTCTTGCTCGCCTTGATCGATCGGCTCGCCGCCGACGGTCTGGTCGATCCGGCCCGGGTCTTCGTCAACGGCTATTCCGGCGGCGCCCAGATGAGCTGGCGGTTCGCCTGCGAGGTGCCCACGCGCGTGGCTGCGGCCGGCTTCGTCGCCGGCGCCGCGCCGGACGGCTGCGGTCTGGGACGCAAGCCGCCGGTCATCATGTTCCACGGTGAGGCGGATCTGTCGCTGCCCTACAAAAACGCCAGAGGCACACTCGCCATCCCAGCGCTTGGCCGTGCCTGGGCCGCGCGCGCCGGCTGCACGCCACGGGAAACCGTGGAATCGCTCACCGGCGCCGAGCAGCGCGCCGAACGTGTGAGCGTGCACCGATGGTGGTGCGATGACGAGGCGCCGGTGGAGCTCTACAGCTTCAAGCGCGGTGGCCACGATTGGCCCGGTCGTTCCCGTCGCGGGGGAAGCCGTTCTGTGGATGCGACGGCCACGATGTGGGCGTTCTTCCAGGACCACGTTCGATCGACTCACGAGCCGGCGACGGGTCCGGCGTCACCGAACAAAGGAATTCCGTCGGCGTGATCTTCGAACGACGCGACCGGCGATGCGACAATCGAGGCCTTGCCCACGCATTCCGAGCGCCATGCGCACCTTCGTCCTCCGCGCCCGCGCCGCACCGACCGACAGCGCGAAGCTTCTGGCGTCGATCGGCACCGAGGTGCACGCCGAGATCCTCGCCCACGTGCTGATGAACGCGATCTTCGTGGCGCAGTCGCATCGCGATGACGTGGTGGTGTACGTCGTGCTGGAAAGCACGGCTGATTTCTCGCGCACCGTGCGCTTCGAGCCAGCGGCGATGCACGAGCTCGGCGGCTTCGACGAGCGCGCGCTCCTGACGAAAGTGGCGAAGGCGCTCGACATGTCGCGCGGCATGGGCAAGGAGGAAGCCCGCGACGTGGAATCCGGTGTCACCGTGCGGACGATCAGCTTTGAGCGGCTGGTGCAGCAGCTGTCCACCGACCATGCGCTGTACGTGCTTGATCGCAAGGGCACGCCGGTCGCGGAGCAGGCTTTCGGCGCGAACCCGTGCTTCCTGCTTACCGATCACATCCCGATGCCAAAGAAGACCTTCGGCAGCCTCGAGCGCCTCGGCGCGATCAAGCTTTCACTGGGCTCGCGGATGCTGTTTGCCTCGCAGTGCGTGACCCTGATCCACCACGCGCTCGACCAGCGCTGACGCCTCGGCCTCCCGAAGGCTTCGAATGCATCGCTTGTTTTCGACGACGGACGCCCTGTCCGCTGCCCCGTTGTTTCTCTACCACTGAGCCGCCTTCCTCGCGTTCTTTACATCATCGTCCTGTGCCGGCAGCCGTCGGGCAGCCGGCCACGGACGAACGACCACACTGAGCTGCTGAAGGCGTTCGGACGCTGACGTCCGTGCTTGACGTGAATTTGACGATGCGCTTGCGGGCGCCGTCGGGAACTCTGCAAGAATGCCGCGTCGTATCCGAGAGCCCGGCCTCCATGAGGTTTCCCGTCCGTTCCGTGATCTTCGCTGTTCTCGCGGTCGTCGCGACCGACGTCACGGCGCAGGTTTGCGCTGCACCGGGCCGCGACGGCGCCGGGGTGCTGTCCGGCGTCGTCAACACCTACTGGTCGCCCACGCCGGACGGCAGTTACGGCCCTGCGACGACGAGCATCGCGCTGAGCAACCAGGCCGGCGCCGTCGCCACGGTGACCGAGGGGGACCTGATGCTGGTGATGCAGATGCAGTGCGCCGACATCAACCGCACCGACACCTTGGGCTACGGCGACGGCGTGGCCGGTGAACCCGCTAGCGGCTACACCGACCCGGCGGCCTGCCGCGCCGGCACCTACGAATTCGTCCGTGCCGGTGCCGGCAGCAGCAACGGCGTGCTGTCGCTGGTCGGCTCGCCGCTGGTGAACACCTACGTGCAGAGGGCCGCCACCTCGACCGAGGGCCGGCGCAGTGTGCAGATCATCCGCGTCCCGCAGTACGCCACCGCGAGCCTCGTGGGCCCCGTCAACGCGGCGCCGTGGAATGGCACCATCGGCGGCGTGGTCGTGGTCGACGTCGC
>JBOFQO010000003.1:0-4768 GCA_051660925.1 Silanimonas sp.
ATTTCCGCCTGACGCCCGAGGAAGCGCTGCGCGGCGCGACGCAGCACGCGGCCGCCGCGCTCGGCCTCGCTGACCGCGGCCGAATCGCGCCCGGGCTGCGCGCTGACCTCGCCCTGTGGCCGCTGCGGCACCCCGCCGAGCTGAGCTACTGGCTGGGCGACGTCCGACCGCTGCGGCTGTGGGCTGATGGGCGGGCGCTCGCCGGCATCCCGACGAGTCCATGAAACGCAAACGCCCCGCGCAGGGCGGGGCGTTCGTCGTCGCGAAGCGGCGAAGGCGCGCGTAGCGCCTGGCGCTGGTTCAGGCCGAAGCCTTCTTGGCCGGAGCCTTCTTCGCGGGGGCCTTCTTGGCGGCCGGTGCCTTGGCCGGGGCCGACTTCACGGCCGTCGTGGCGGCCTTGACGACCGCCTGGTGCGGACGCGCGTTGCCGTAGGACGCGTTGTAGCGCTTGCCCTTGGCGGTCTTGCGGTCACCCTTACCCATGGGACACTCCTAATGCTTGTTCGGTTGATCGGAAAGGGGCGGGAGTGTAGCACCCGCGTCCGTCCCATGGGCGTGCGCGTGCCCGTCGCAGGGGGCTTCAGCCGCACGGCCGTGCGCAAGCCGAAGGTTCATCACGTGAGCGATGGCCACCAGCGTGCCCGCAGTCGTCATCGTCAGCGCGTGCAGCAGGGTGTGGTCGGGGATGAACGGGACGACGCGCTCAGCGAACAGGATGGCGAGCCCAGCCAGCAGTAGCGGCCAAGCGAAGAAACGCCCGTGGGCGCGCAGGCTGTGGCCCACCGACAGCACGGCGAACACGGTGGTGAACGCCAGGAAGAAGCCTTCGAACTCGTGCGAAGCGAGGAACTCGAGGCCCAGCGCAGGCAGGAAGGCCATGGCCAGCGGCAGCAGCGCGCAGTGCACCGCGCACAGCGTGGCGGCCATCGCACCCAGACGGTCGTACCAGCGACCGCGGGTTTCCGCGGCGGCGCTTGAGGCGGAGAGGGATCGCGCCATGACTTCCGGGACAGGTTGAGTTAAGAGCGCAATACTATAACATCGGGAGATTCCCCCCGCCCCTTCCCCACTCCAGTCTGGATGCCGTTCATGTCCCGATCGCTTGCGCGTTCCGCTCTCGCCCTGTCCATCCTCGCCGCGCTGTCCGCGCCCGCCTTTGCTGCGAACGAGGCGCATCCGCACACCACGAAGACGGCGCGCGACGAAGCCCGCCAGCTGGACGAGGTCAAGGTCACCGCGAGCCCGCTCGACACCGCGCTTGACGAACTCGCCCGCCCGGCGGACGTGCTGGCGGGCATTGCGCTCGACGAGCGCCGCGCCGGCACCCTCGGCGAGACCGTCGCCTCGCTGCCCGGCGTGCAGAGCAGCCACTTCGGCCCCGGCGTCGGCCGCCCGATCATCCGCGGCCTCGATGGCGCACGCGTGCAGGTGCTCGCGAACGGCCTGTCGTCGCTCGACGTGTCGACCGTCAGTGTCGACCACGCCGTGTCCATCGAGCCCTTCCTGGCCGACAGCATCGAAGTGCTGAAGGGCCCGGCCAACCTGTTCTTCGGCAACGGCGCCATCGGCGGCGCGGTGAATGTCGTCGACGGCCGCATTCCGACCGAGCGCGTTGAGCGCCTCGCCACTGGCCGCGCCGAGCTGCGCGCGGGCACGGGCAACGACGAGAAAGCCGGACTGTTCCGCCTCGACGGCGGCAGCGGGAACTGGGCATGGCACCTCGACGGCCTGCTGCGCAACACCGCCGACATCGACATCCCGGACTTCGTCTACTCCGCCGACCTGCGCGCCGAGGAGATCGCCGAAGGCGAAGACCCGTCCGAGTTCGAGCGCGGCACGCTGGAGAACTCCGCGACCCGCAGCCGGTCCCTCGCCGGCGGCCTGTCCTACCTCGGCGACCGCGTGTTCTGGGGCGCGTCGCTGTCGAACTACGGCACCGACTACGGCATCCCGGGCGGCCATGGCCACCACGAGGAAGAAGGTGGCGAAGAGGAAGGCGGCGTCCGCATCGAGCTCGACCAGGACCGTCAGGACCTGCGCTTCGGTGTCAACGACCTCGGCCCGCTGAAGCAAGTCGCGGTGCACGCGACGTTCAACGAGTACGAGCACGTTGAGTTTGAGGGCGCGGAGATCGGCACGCGCTTCATCAACGAGGCCACCGAGGCGCGCCTCGAAGCCGTACAGAACGAGATCTGGGGATGGAACGGCGCGATCGGCCTGCAGTACGGCGACCGTGACTTCGAAGCCATCGGCGACGAAGCTTTCGTGCCACCGAGCACCAGCCGCGACCGCGGCCTGTTCGTGATGCAGGAGCGCGAGTTCGGCGCGTTCAAGCTTGAGCTCGGCGCCCGCCACGACCGCGTCGATGTCGCCCTGGTCGACGGGCTGGTCGAGCGCGACTTCGATACCACCAGCGGCTCGATCGGCCTGCGCTGGGCCCCGGCCGAGCTGTGGCACCTGACGCTGAACCTCGACCGCGCCGAGCGCGCGCCGAGCGCCGAGGAGTTGTTCGCCGAAGGCACCCACGTCGCCACCGCGACCTACGAGATCGGCGACCCGTTCCTCGACACCGAGCAGGCCGACCGCGCCGAGCTCGGCGTGCACCTGCACGGCGAGCGCTTCGAGGGCCGCGCGGCCGTCTACCCAACGCGCTTCGACAACTTCATCTCCCTCGCCGACACCGGCCTTGAGATCGACGAGCTGCCGGTGCGCTTGTGGACGCAGGCCGACGCCGACTTCCGCGGTTGGGAGATCGAGGGCACCGTGACGCTCGCCGAAGCGGCGAACGGCACCTGGACGCTGCGCGGCTTCGCCGACGGCGTCGATGGCGAGCTCGATGCCGGCGGCAACCTGCCGCGCATCGCGCCGGGCCGCTTTGGTCTCGACCTCGGCTGGACGCTGGACGCGTGGCGCGCGAGCCTCGGCGCGGTGCGCTACCGCGCGCAGGACGACGTGGCCGACGGCGAGACGCGCACGGACGGCTACACGCTCGTCAATGCGCAGGTCGCGTACCACTGGGACACGCAGACCTTCGGCTGGGAGGCCTACCTGCAGGGCGGCAACCTGACGGACGAGGAAGCCCGCGTGCACACCTCGTTCCTGAAGGACGTGGCGCCGTTGATGGGTCGCAACGTCGCGGCCGGATTGCGCGTGTTCTTCTGATCGCCCGGGCCCGCGCCGTCGCGACGACGATGCGGGCCGCACAAGAAAAACGAGAAACCCCGCTTCGGCGGGGTTTCTCGTTCCAGCGTCGCCAGCGTGTCCGCTACTCCCGCTCTTCCTCGGCGCCGGATTCCGCGTCCGGGCGATCCGAAGGGTCTTCCCCAATGTCCTCGCCGTTCGGCGTGCGCCGCGCGACCGCTTCGGCGGCATCGATGACCGCCTGCTGCTCGCTACTCAACTTGCCGATGTGGAAGGCGGCGTACCCAGGTAGCACCTGCTGATTCAGTGACATGCCGAGGATTCGCCCCGGGAACGGCGCGAGGATCTCGCTGCGCCGGCTGGTGACGGGATCGACGACGACGCCGAGCGGCTGCCCGGGCTTCACCTGCTGACCGAGCTTCACCGCGCTGAACAGGAAGCCGGCGGCGTTCGTGCGCACCCAGCTCGACTCCTGGTAGATCGGCGACATCTCGGCGTCCTTGCCGGCATGCGCCTCGGATTCGAGCATCGCCATGCGGTGCATCAGCGAGCGAATCGCGTCGGCCGCCGCCGCGATGTGCTCCTCTTCCAGGAAGTGCGGCGCGCCGACTTCGAAGGTGACCGCCGGGATACCCGTGCCCACGGCGGCGAGGCGCAGCATGCCCCGCGCGCCCGGGCTATGCAGCACCAGGGTGTTGCCGAAGCCGCGCGTGAACTCCAGCACCTCGGGGTTGGTGAGGTCGGCGCGGATCTGCGGCAGGTTGCTGCGCTGGACCGAGCCGGTGTGGAAATCGACCAGCGCGTCGCAGCGCCGCACCACGTCGTTGAAGAAACCGTGCGCGAGCCGCGAGGCGATGCTACCGCTGCGCGTGCCCGGGAAGTGTCGGTTGAGGTCGCGGCGGTCGGGCAGGTAGCGGTTGTTGCGCGTGAAGCCGAACACATTGACGATCGGCGCGACCACCAGGGTGCCGTTGAGCCGCGTGGCGTCGGCCTCGTCGCCGATGCGGCGCGCTACTTCGATGCCGTTGAGCTCGTCGCCATGGACGCCGGCGATCAGGCACAGCACCGGGCCGGGCTTGGCGCCGTGGATGACGGTGATCGGGCTCGGCAGCTCACCTCGACCGATGCTGTCCGGGGGCGTCCACGACAGGCGCTGGCGCGTGCCCGGCAGTACAAAGCGGTCGAGCATCTGAAACGGCGTGATCAGCTCGCTGCTGGCGACGTCCCGTGGCGTCTCCGGGGCGGCGATCAGCGGCGGCGGCTTCGGGCCGACCGGCGTGGCGGCACGCGGCGGATCGGCCGGGAAGTCCTGCGGCGCGGCCGCGAGCGGGGACGCCACGGACGCCGAGAGCGAGAACACCACTAGCGCGGCCAGCGTTGCCCGGCGCGGGCGCACGCGGACGCGGGGTTGAAGGCCGGCCACGCTCACGGGCTTTCCGGCGCCGAGCACCGCGCGCAGACGCCGAGCACTTCGAGGTAGGTCGAGGTCGGCGCGAAGCGCTGCGCGCGGGCCAGCGCGTCGAGCTGCGCGGCCAAGGTCTCGTCCTCGAGCTCCTGCGCGGTCTCGCAGGACTTGCAGATCAGGATCGGGACGACGTGCCCGGCCAGCGGGTGGTGGCAGGCCAGG
>JBOFQO010000004.1:0-9222 GCA_051660925.1 Silanimonas sp.
TCGGCGATGCGCGCCCCGATCTTCTCGTCGTAGACGACCTCGAGCCGGGCGAAGCGTCGTACTCGGCGGGCCTGGCGGCGAAGCGACTGACGACGTTGCTCGACGACATCCTGCCGCTGAACGTCTATGCTCGCGTTGCGATGGTGGGCACCACGGTGATGCAAGGGTCGATCGTCGACCAGTTGCGCACGGGGCGCGAGGCGTGGGTCAGTACCGAGCGCTTCAAAGTGACGACGACGCCGGCGATCGCAACGGGCGACGACGGTACGCGCCGCTCGATCTGGCCCGAGAAGTGGCCACTTCCCTTCCTCGAGTCGATCGAGCACACGCGGCAGTACGCGAAGAACTACGGCCTGTCACCGCTCGGCGCGGACGGGGACTACTGGGGGCCCGGCGACTTCGCGCGTCGGCCGATCGGCGCGCTGACGCACCTGCTCGTGAGTGTCGACCCTGCGGTAACGTCGCGGAGGTCCAGCGACTACACCGGCATTGCGCTGCTCGGGTGGGACGCGGCGGCGCGACTCGTGACGGTGCTCGGCTGCTGGCAGGTGAAGCTCGCACCGGATGAGTTGCGACTGCGCGTGCTGCGTGTACTGGACGAAGCGCTCGAGCGGTGGAACCGCCCGGCGTTGGTCCTGGTCGAGGTGAATCAGGGTGGGGACCTTTGGCCCCGGATCTTCCACAGCATGCCCGTGCGCGTGAAGACCGTGCACCAGTCGCAGAGCAAGGAGATTCGCGCGGCTGACGCGCTCGCGCACTATCAGCGAGGTCGCGTTGTGCACGCGGAGGGCGTGGCGCTGACCGAGGCGGAGGGCCAGATGGTCGCGTTTCCCAACGCGGCACACGACGACATGGTCGACGCGATCGGTTCGGGGGTGCGCTACTTCCTGACGCGCAAGGCCAAGGCGCAGCCAGCGGGCGCGACGGCGGTTGGTTACGCGAGTTGACATACAGCATGGCGCGTCACTATGATTAGAGCATGAGCACCGCAACCACCCGCCGCGCCAGCCGCTACGTCCGCTTCTGCCGTGCGCTTGATCGCGTGCCGATGGACATGGTCTGCTGGATTGTCACCCTCGCCGCAGTCGCCTTCGTGCTGCTGCTCGCAGTGCAAGAGGCGACGTTTCTGCCGGCGTGGATCCCGGCCATCCCCGCGGAGGTCACGACGGCGCGCTAGGATGCGCACATGGCCGACGCCCCCGAGAACCTCGACGACCTGCACCGCGACCTGAAGCGCGCGCTGCGGATCATGGACGAACGGCGTGGGAGTTACATCAAGGGCCGCGAGTACTACGACGGCACGCGCAGCGAAGTCGCTGCGTCGAAGCACGTTCGCAAGATCATCAAAGAGAACGCCGAGTTCTACCCGATCTCACTCGCCCACATACCCGTCGATGTGGTGGTCGACATGCTGGAACTGACCGCCCTCACGGTTGACGGCGCCGGAAGTGACGCGCTCGAATTGATCGCCGAGCGCAACGACATCGACGACAGCGCCGAAGACTGGACGCGGAAGGCCGCCTACTTCGGCGACTACTACGTCATCGTCGACCCCGCCGAGGAAGACGATCGCGGCGTCGTTGTCGAGTCGGTCCGCTGGGTAGGCAGTTCTCCGTTGAGCACAGTGGTCGTCTATGACGAGGCCGACGAGCGGACCCCGCTATACGGCGCGAAGGTGTGGCGCAAGGCGAACGCGTGGCACGCGCGGCTGTTCTACGCGGACTGCACCGTGCAACTCGTGGCCAACTCGAGCGGCCTCGAGGCCAAGGCGCAGGCGTTCGAGCTCGACTTCGTCGACGAGGTCGAAGATGCATTCGTCACCCACGACGGCGGACGGCCGCTGGTGGTGCACCTGGCTATTGACGGCCGCCCCTACGGCACGCCGCTGCACCGCAAGGCGTGGGGCGCACAGGACGCGATCACGAAGATCAGCGCATCCAACCTCGCGAATATCGAAGCGGTCGCCCTGCCCTCACGGTGGGCGCTGCTGGATCCGGCTGCGGAGATCGACGACGACATCGACGACGACTTCGGCACCGACGCACCCGGTACCTCAGCAAGCAAAGCCGACGCGCAGACCACCGCCACGGCGGGCAGCAAGCTGCGCACCGGTGCCGGCGCCATGGCCTTCCTCCGCGGCATCAAGCAAGTGGGCACGTTCGAGAACGGCGACGGCAACGTATTCCTCACCAACCTCGACTGGTACGTCCGCGCTATGGCGGTCGCGTCGGGAGTGCCGCTGTTCGAGTTCGACCTCGGCGGCGAGCAGCCCTCCGGCGAGTCGCGCCGCCGAGCGATGGCACGCGCGCTGAAGAAGGCCAAGCGCGTGCGCCGCGCCGCTGGCGGCTTCCTCGAGTCGATCGCCGAGCTGACACTCGCAGTGCTCGGGCAGGGCGGGCAGACCGCGACCGCCACGTACTACCCGATCGAGACCAGCACCGACACTGAGGGCATCGAGCTGGTCGCCGCGAAGATCAAGGCCGGGGTGCCGGTGCGCGACGCGCTGCTCGAGGCGGGTTACACCGTCGACCAGGTCGACGGGTGGTGGCCCGAAGGCGCGCCCGCCGTCACCATGGACATGCTCGCCATCCTCGGCGCGGCGCTCGCGCAGCTCGGCACGGCGAAGACGCTGGGAGTCGTCACCGATGAGGAGCTGCGAGACATGCTCCCGACGCTGCTCACCGGCGCGCGTGGCGAGACGATTGCGCCCGAGGTCGACACGCTGCCTCCCGAGGTCCAGGCCGACGCAAGCGTCGCGGGCGATCTGCGGCTACAGGCCGAGGCGTTGGGTCAGCTCATTCGCGCTGGCGCCGACCCCGAGCAAGCCGCAGCGAAGGTCGGACTCGAGGGTCTCGAATTCCCGAACGTTCCGGTCACGGTCCGTATCCCCGAGTCCGAAGCGACAGCACTTGAGGGCTCCGCGCCGACCCCGCCCCTCGCGGTGTAGCGCGTGTCCGAGCTGGAGGACGAGCTCGCCCGACTCGAGGCGAGCGTGGTCGACTCTGGTCGCGTGGCACGATGGCTTGCGAGTGTCGAAGCGCTGCGTCAGTTGCTCGCCGTCGAGTCGCGTGATCTTCGCCCGATCATCCTCGCCATGGCCGCGCCGCGGGTGGAAGCCGCCGCACTGGCTGCGGTGCGTGACGCATACAGCATCGGCGCTAACGACGCCGCGGGCATCATCCGCGAAATCGGCCGCGGCGAGATCGGCTCCACCGGAAGCCCCAGCCGCGACGCACTCGGCACGGTCGCCGGGCTTGATCGTCGCGGACGTGAAGCGCTGACGGCCGCGAAGACGCTCGCGCGACTGCAAGGCGTGGCGATCGACGACGCGCTCGCGCCTCTGTTCGGTCACGCCAACAGCATCCGCGCCAGCGTGTCAAGCGGCGTCACCATGGGCGCCGCCGAAGGCGTAACGGCCGTCGCGGACGCGGCAGGCCTGCCGACCGTCTGGGTCGCCGAAACGAACGCCTGCGTCCACTGCCTCGCCTACTCGGGACAGGTCGCCGCGGTGGGCGAGCCGTTCCCGGGCGGGCTCACGTACGGGCGCAAGAGCTACCGGCCCGACCCGTTGCCCGTGCCGCCGCAGCACCCGAACTGCCGGTGCACCGTCGAGCCACTGCGCTCAGCGGACTACGCCGAAGCGTTGCGACGTGAAGCTGATCGCTCGGTGCTACGTGGCTTCAGCCTCGAGAGCGAGAGCATGGCGACCCGCATCGACGCGGCACGCCGGCTCATCGACCGTGGCGTCGACGCGCCGCAGAGCGTCATCGACTTCGCCGCGCGCAGCATCCGCGCCGGCGGCTTCCCGACGCGAGGCCGCCCGGAGTAGCACGTGACGCGCTACTCGCAGTGTAGAATCCGACCGAGTCTCCCCGAATGAAAGGATCTCCCCGCACATGCCAACCCTGAACGACGATCGCGACGACGACCTGAACGACGAGCTCGAGCCCGACATCGACGGCGGCGAGCCCGACGAGGATGAGCCGGACGACCTCGCCGAGTTGTCCGAGGACGAACTGAAGGACGAGCTGCGGAGGACACGCGAGCGCCTCAGCAAGGCGTCTGGGTCCAGCAAGGCGAAGCGCACGCGCATCCAGAAGCTCGAAGCGGACCTGACCGCGGCGCGCGTGGCCAGGGCCGCGCCGAAGCCGAAGACGGACGGAGGCGATAAGCCTGAGCCGGTCGACGTTGAGGCGATCAAGGCCGCAGCGCGTGCCGAGCTGAAGGCCGAATCGGACGAGCGCGTCAAGAAGGTCGAAGCGCGTGGCGCGCTGCGCGCAGCCGGCATTGACCCCGCTCGTGTCGGGAAAGCGGTCGGACTTCTTTCGCTCGACGACCTCGACGTTGACGACGACGGGGAGGTCGAGGGCCTCGACGACGCCATCGACGACCTCCGCAGGGAGTGGCCCGAGCTGTTCCCCAAGGGGTCCGGCGCGCGGCGTCGCTCAGTAGCCGGCGCGAAAGACTCGGACGGGACCGGCGCTGCGCGCACCGGCAGGAAGCCGACCGCGACCGAGCTTCAGGTCGCCGCCGCGCTCGGTCGCCCCATTCGTCGCTGACTGACACCTCGGCCCCGCCGTGACGACTACTCCACGTCACGGCGGGGCTTTCGTGTATGCTTCACCGCAAGACCCCCAGCGGTCCACACCCGGCAACGGGTACGCGCTCTAGTCGCGGGAGATTCGCTACTTGCCCCACCGTGGGCAGAGGGGGGCCACCGTGGCTCGCAACATCGTCGACGGGACCGGATGGCTCGTCGAGAATCGGGAGTCGAACGTCGTCAAGGCGTACGTTCGCCAGTCCGCCGTCATGAACAACTTCCGTCGGATCAACATGACCGCCGCGACGGTCGTCATCCCTCGGATCCAGGACATGGCCGTCCAGTTCCTCGCGAAGGGCGCCGCCTACCCAGAGGACGCCTCGTCCGCCAGCACGGTGACGATGACCGCCGAGAAGATCGCCGGCTCGCTCCGCATCGCAGAGGAAGACGTTGAGGACGACAAGCTCGCCGACTACGTGGACGAGAAGAAGACGACCGCTGGCTCTTCGTTCGCGAAGCTCGTCGACAACGCCGCGCTCGGCACGTCCGCTGCGAAGTCGGGCGTCACCGTCCCGTTCACCTCTATCTACCGGTCGCTGACCACGGCTGACGCCGCCACCGGCTACACGGCAGACGCGAACGTGCTGACCGCCAACGCCGCCGCCTGGGCGGGCTCGGGTGGCTACACGCAGATCTCGCAGCTGCTCGCGCGCATCGAGGATGGCGACTACTTCGACGACGGCGACCTCGCCATCATCGCGTCGCCCGCCTATCGCCCGCTCCTTCGCGACGTGCGCGACACGACCGGCCGGCCGATCTTCGAGACCGACTACATCAACGGTCGCGAGGTCACCCGCGTCATGGGCATCGATGTCACCTTCACGCGCGGCGCTCGCGTGACCGCTACGCCGGCGATCAACCCGGTCGGCGGCGCCGGCGTCAAGGGCACCGCAGGCAACTCGCTGCTCTTCGTCATCCAGAAGAACGCCGCCGTCATCGGCGTCCGCAAGGACCTCGAGTCGGTGTACATCCCGGGCCGCGACGGCACTTCGGCGATGACCGACGAGGACATCCTCAAGGTCCGCGCGCGGATCGCCGCTGGTGCCACCGTGCCCGGCGCGCACGCCGTGCTCGAGCTGATCGCGTAGCAATCCCCAGGGACGGGCGGCAGCACCGCCGCCCGTCCCGCCCCGCGACTGAACGGAGACACGCGCATGAGTGAGCAGAATCTGGCCGAAGCTGAGATCATCGCGCAGCGGTCCAGCGACATCGATGCCGACAGGGCACCGCGAAACCAGCATCTCAAGGTGATCGTCTACCCACCCGGCCCCGAGCCGACCGAAGAGAACGGGTACTCGCACGAGGCGGACTTCGCCGCGGTGCGTCAGTACATGACCTCGCAGGGCCTTCGCCCCACGGGTGACGTTCGGGTCAAGTCGATCAAGCCGTACGGCCCTGGGGGGCTATCCTGGGCCGTCACCTACGCCGTCAATGCGCAGTCGGCGGAAGTCGCTGGGGACGAGGAGGTCTCCGTCGTCACGGGCAACGAAGACCCGGACGGCGACGGGTTCGTCACCAGTAAGACCACCCCGGCGGACGGCAGCAAGTAGCCGAGGGCACAGGACGGGGCGGATGGACAACGGGGAGGCGTCCATCCGCCTCGCTTCACGATAGGAGCAGCTGTGGCTGACGACTTGATGGCGGTTGATCGCAGCGAATCCGCCGCGCGCGGCCACCTCGTCTGGCGTGAGCTGCCCGAGGGGGGCGTCGGCCCTGCGGGTGCGGACGGCTACGCGCGTCCCGCCCCGTCTGGGGAGGCGTTGCTATCCCGCCTCGACACTGGGCGATCGGTCGTGCTGCACGGCATTGGGGACTCAACCACGACTGACACGTCCGAGATGTTCGGCGCGCTCGGCGCGCGACTGCAAGCACGCTTCCCGGGGCACCGGCTGCTGTGGCACGCCTGGTCCGACGCGGGACAGTCGTGGCCCGCGCTGCCGACCGTGTTGGTCGAGTCGGCGCAGGGGACCGCGCCGCGTGGCATCCGCTTCGTGTCGTTCACCTCGTTTCGCCACACCAACCCGCGAGCGCTGACGGGCGACGTTGACGCGCGCGTGCACTACTCCGCCGCCGAGGCCGCGCCCGCGAACGGGTCGATGGATCTCATCGGTCGCCAGGTCGACGGCTCCACCGGCCGGCAGTTCAGCCTTGCTACCAACTTCGCGGGCTTTGCCCGCTACCGCTACTCCGTCGATGGCACGACGTGGGTGGAGAAGCTGTCCACGGCAGCAATCCCGCTGACGCCGAACGTGCCCCTCTGGTTGCGTGTCACGCACCAGCGCGACAACGGCGCGGCTGGCAACACGGTCACGTTCTACACGTCCACGGACGGGGCCGACTGGACTCAGCTCGGGGCGCCCGTTGTCACCGCCGGCACCGTCGTGTTGCACCAGTCGACGGGGCAGTTCTTCTCCGGTTACTTCGCCCCCTCATCCCGCACAAACGCGACGATCTACTGGATCGACGTGCGCGACGGCATCGACGGCGTGCAGCGGATGGTGCCGCCGCTCCTCGAATCGTGGGGCATCGAGTCGGGCTCGACCGCGCAGACCATCGTCGGCCCGCCTGTGATCTACATCGTCAACGCTTCCGCAGCGGGGCAGACGATCGGGTACTTCGATGACCCGACCCGCCGACCCCGAGTGCTGTGGCCCTCGGGCGCGTCGGTCGCGATGGTGAACCTCGGCCACAATCAAGGCGCCAGTCTCGGCGCCGGTCTCCTTTCTGCGTACGCGGCGCTTGTGGCGAACGTGCGGGCCGCGCTGCCGGGTGTGCCCGTACTGTCGCTGTCGCAGAACCCGGTTGCGCTCGGCACCACAGTGACGACTGACCTCGACCTCCGGGTCACGCGCCGCGCGCAGCTTGCCACCTGGTCGGCTGCTGAGCCCACCGTGGAAGCGGTCGACACTGCGGCGCTGTGGCCGAGTTCGGCGCTGATTGCCGAAGGTGTGCTCGACGCGGATGGGCTGCACCCCACCGCGGTTGGCGCGGCCCTACAGGCGGACGCGATCGTGCGGCACGCGTTCGGCAACGGCGTCGCCGCGGTTGTCGACGGCGGCCCGGTGCTGTTGGTCGGTCCAGCCGGACCGGCTGGCGCCACGGGGGCGACCGGTCCAGCCGGCGCTGGCGCTCAGAACGTGTTCGTGCAGCCGACTGCGCCGACGTTCACGCAGAACGGAATCTGGGTCGACACCTCGGGCGGCAACATCAAGATCATGATCGAGACGGGGTTCTGACGTGGCACTACAGAACGCATTCGGTGACATCGCCCTGGCGGCGAAGCAGGACGAGCAGACCGCCCTCCTCGGACGCATACCCGCTCAGGTGGGTGGCCGGCTTCCCGTGGACAGCGCGCCCGTCGCTGTACGCCGTGACGCCGACACGGCGTCCGTCGTTGACGGCGCGGCTCACGCGCTGAACACCGACCAGGCCGGACGCCTGAAGGTCGCGGTCCAGCCTGGCGACATCGCGCCCGTCGTTGGCACAATCACCTCCGCGACTTCGACTGTGGTGGCCGACGTGTCCCGCGCTTCGAATGTCGTCATCGACGTAGACGGGACCTTCGCCGGGGTGAACTTCACCTTCGAGGGGCAGGTGCCCGGGGGTCTCACCTGGAAGACCCTCCAGGCGGTCCGCTCGAACGCGAACACGATCGAGACGGCATCCGGGGTGCTCGGCGCTTCCCCCGCCTACTCGTGGGAGCTGTCGGTCAACGGGTACACGTCGGTCCGTGTACGCGCGACGGCGTGGACCTCAGGCACGGCGACAGTGCGCATCCAGCCCGGGGCATACGCGACCGAGCCGATCCCCGCCGCGCAGACCCACGCGGTCACCGGCTCGGGCAACTTCAACGTCGTACCTGTCGCCGGGACTGCGTACGCGCTGACGACCGCCGCGACCACAAACCTGGTCGTACCGCGGAACGCAGCCGCGTCGCTGTACGAGCTGACCGTGTTCAACCCAAGTGCGGCGGTGGTCTTCGTGAAGCTCTACAACAAGACGACCGCCCCCGTGCTGGCTACCGACGTTCCGCTGGTCGTGCTCCCGGTCGCAGCGGGCGCGCTGGGGTCATTCGCGTTCGGGTTCACCGGCAAGCGGTTCTCAACCGGAGTCGCGATGGCAGTCACGGGCGCGGCGCCGAACACCGACGCAACCGCCGTCGCGGCCGGTATCCTGATCTCGGCAACGTATCTCTAGGAGTCGCTCATGCCATTCGTCGAAGACCCGATCGGCTCCGGCCTGTACGTACTCGCCGGCGAGGTTGAGGCGCCACTGCCGGGCCGCCCTTGGGCTACCATTGCGGAGGTCGAGCAGCTGACCGGCCAGGTCGTAACGTCGGCGACTCGAGTGCAGGCCGTAACGTCGATTGAGCTGCACTGCGGCTTGATCGAAGGCGTATTGCGTGCCGACGTGGCAGACCGCGATCTGTACTGGCTGAAGCTTGCCACCGCCTACCAGGCGGCGTGGCTATCGGCGCAGCCGGACTACCTCGAACGCAACGCTGTGTCTACGGCGGCGCAAGACGGGCAGTCCGCCACGATGGGGAACGCGGACTGGCTGACCCTGGCGCCGCTCGCACGGAAGGCGATCAAGCGGCTGTCGTGGCGCGGGCCTCGCAGCGT
>JBOFQO010000005.1:0-5858 GCA_051660925.1 Silanimonas sp.
GAGGCGCCGAACCACGAGCTCCAGCTCACCCGCGACGGCCGGACGGAAACGCTGCTGCGCGTTGATCCGACGATTCCGGCGCTGCGGATGAGCGCCGCAGAGCGCGCGGAGCAGGACCGGAAGAACGAGGGACGGTTGACTGACGGCGAGATTCAGCACGTGCTGCGCGACGGAGGCTTCACCGACGATCGTGGTCGCGCGATCGTCCCCGACGGCGATTTCGGCGCGCGCAGTCGTCAGGCCTTGGCGAAGTTCGAAGCGGCCGAGGGCCTGCCTGTCGATGGGCAGCTTGATCCGCAAACGCGTTTGCGGCTGGCGGTGCGTCATGCCGATCAGGTCGCGCAGAATCCACCGCCGCTGCCCGAGGGCCAACAGCGGGGCATCGCCGAGCTCGGCCATCCGCAGCACGCACGCTATCTCGAAGCGCGTGCGGCCTTGGCGCCACACCATGAAGCGTTGGGCCTCGATGACGCGCAAGCCCGACAAGCGGCGGCAGCGCTGGCCACGGCGGCCGTTGCCGCCGGGCATACCCGCGTCGGCGAGGTTCGCCCTGGTCCGGACGGTCGCGGCGTCGTCATGGCCCCTGCGGTGGGCGCGGCCGAAGGCACACGCGAACTGACGCTTCCGCGTGACGCACTGCTGCCTGCTGCCGCACCGGTCATGGCGCCGCAGCGCCGCACCGAGGCGCCGGCATCCACAGAGCCTCCCGTTTCACCGCCCGCTTCCGAAACGCCGACCCGCGCTGCAGCCCTGCCGCGCGATCCGGTGTTCGAGTCGGCGTTGGCTGGCGTCCAGGCCATGGACCGTGCGATGGGCCGTACGCCGGATGACGCGAGCACGCGCGTGGCCGCCGCCCTGGCGGCGGAGTGGCGCGCCAACGGAAACACCGGCCGCATTGATGGCGTGGTGCTCGGCGAGAAGGGCGCCCGCGCCGCAGCCGGCGAGTACGTGTTCGCGTATGCGGGCTCGCCCGAGCGGCCCTCCGATTGGGTGGGCGTGCGCACGGCGGAGGCGGTGAACACGCCGATCGACCGCAGCCTCGCCCGCGCCGACGAACTGGCGCGCGAGCAGAACCTGGCGGCCGAGGCATGGCGCCAGCAGCCCTCCCACGACGCGCCGGGAATGCGAGTGGGTTGATCGAGTCGGGCGGCGTACTCTGCGCTCCAAGAATCCGAGGAGTGCCCATGTCGGACACCAGCCCGTCCATCCCGCGCCTTGCGGTGCTCATCGACGCCGACAACGCGCAGCCCTCAGTGATCGCGCCGCTGCTCGCCGAAGTCGGCAAGTTCGGCTCGGCGCGCGTCCGCCGCATCTACGGCAACTGGACCTCGCCGCAGCACGGCGAGTGGAAGCAGGCCCTGCTTGAGCACTCGATCCAACCGGTGCAGCAGTTCGCCTACACCAAGGGCAAGAACGCGACCGACAGCGCGCTGATCATCGACGCGATGGACCTGCTCTACACGCGCCGCTTCGACGGCTTTTGCCTGGTGTCGAGCGACAGCGACTTCACGCGGCTGGCGCAGCGCATCCGCGAGGAGGGGTTGTCGGTGTACGGCTTCGGTGAGCGCAAGACGCCGGAGCCTTTCGTCGCCGCCTGCGACAAATTCATCTACACCGACCTGCTGCGGCCGCGCCTGCCGTCGAAACCGGCGGCCGCGAAGCCCGCGGCTCCGAAGAAGGCCACCGAGGCCGCGCCCATATCGAAGCCCGTCGAGCCGGAGAAAGCGCCCGCTTCGGTGCTGGTCCAGCCCAACGAGGCCGCGCCGGCACCGATCGACGCGGTCGCGCTGATCACCCAAGCCATCGAGGAGGTCGAGGCCGAGGACGGCTGGGCCGCCCTTGCCGCGGTCGGCAGCTACCTCAACACGCTGCGCTCCGACTTCGACCCGCGGCTGTTCGGCCACAAGAAGCTCAGCGACGTGCTGAAGGCGCATCCGCGCGCGTTCGAGCTGCGCGAGTCGTCGATCGCCGGCACCGACGCCAAGGTCGTGCATGCGAGGCTGCGGGGCGGCTGAGCGGTTGGCGGCGCTTGACCTAGCGTGATCGCCGCGCCGCCGTTCGTCTTTGTGCACTGCGTTTTGCACGCTTTCCGCGCGGCGATACAGTGACCCGACCACCTGCTGCCCGTAAAGCCATGACCCAGACCATCGAAGGCCCCTTCCACGTCAAGATGACGCCCGAAGCCTTGGCGCACGACGATGCGCCGCCGCTGCTCGGCCGCTTCCGCCTCGACAAGCGCTACGAGGGCCGGCTCGACGCCGTCGGCCGCGGCGAGATGCTGTCCTCACGCACGCCGGTCGATGGCTCGGCCGGCTACGTCGCGATCGAGCTGGTGACCGGCACGCTCGACGGCCGGAAGGGCAGTTTCGTGCTGCAGCACAGCGGCGTGATGGATCGCGGGATGAAGCGCCTGTTCCTCGAAGTGGTGCCGGACTCAGCGACGGGCGAACTCGTCGGACTGTCCGGCCGCATGGGCATCGACATCGCCGGCGGCGAGCACTTCTACCGCTTCGACTACGCTCTGCCGGAGATCGACTGATGCGCCGCGGAGTCGGCAGCGAGCGCGGGGTTGCGGCGGCGTTGGTGATCAGCTTGGCCGCGATGGCGGCGTTCGCCATGCCCGTCGCGTCGTCGTCGCCAGCCCCGGGTGCGATGCCCAGCGCAGGCGTACCGCGCCCGTCGACCGTCGCCGCGCCCTCGCGTTTCGAGACCTTCGACGTCGCACTGCCCGCGCTGGGGCTGGAGCGCACCGTGCGCGTCTACCTGCCGCGCGGCTACACGAACTGCGAAGGCTGCCGTTATCCGGTCGTGTACTTCATGGACGGGCAGAACGTCTTCGACGCCGCCACCAGCTACGCCGGCGAGTGGGGCGCCGACGAAACCCTCGACGACCTGCTGGCGAAGCATGACCTCGCGGTGATCGCGGTCGGTGTCGACCATGGCGACGCGGCGCGCGTGCACGAGCTCAGCGTGTGGGAGAACCCCGAGCACGCGCCGGCCAGAGGCGAAGCCTTCCTCGCCGACCTCGTCGGCGCCGTGAAGCCGGCCATCGACGCGCGCTACCGCACGCGGCCTACCGCGGCCTCGACCACCATCGTCGGCAGTTCGATGGGCGGGCTGATGGCGCATGCGGCGGTGCTTCGTCATCCCGAGGTGTTCGGCGGCGCGCTGATTTTTTCGCCGAGCTACTGGTTCTCGCCGGCGATCGCCGAGGAGACCGCGCGCACGCCTTTGCGTGCGGGGCAGCGCGTTTTCCTGTACGCCGGGGGCGCCGAAAGCGAATCGATGGTGCCGGAGGCGAAGGCGATGTTCGAGCGGCTCCGCGCCGCGCCGCCGCTGATGCTCGACAAGGACTTCGTCGAGAACCCCCTGGCCGGGCACAACGAAACGGCTTGGCGCGCCGCGCTTCCCGCAGGCCTGTGCTGGCGCTTTGCGCCGATCTGCGCGCCGCGCTGAAGGCCTTCCGGGGCGCTCGCCTACAATGCGCCCCGTTCCCTTTGCTGGATTCCCATGGCGCTCAAGGCCACCGTCCACCGCGCGACGCTGCAGGTCTCCGACCTCGATCGCCACTACTACGCCACGCACGCGCTGACGCTGGCCCAGCACCCGAGCGAAACCGACGCGCGGCTGATGGTGCGCCTGCTCAGCTTCGGCCTGTTCGCCGAGGAGCGGCTGGAGTTCGGCCGCGGCATCAGCAGCGAGGGCGAACCCGACGTGTGGCTGCGCTCGCTGACCGGCGAGATCGAGCACTGGATCGAGCTCGGCCAGCCCGACGAGGCCGACGTGCGCCGCGCCTGCGGGCGTTCGCGTCGAGTGACCGTGGTCGGCTACAGCGGCCGCGGCTTCGGCCTGTGGTGGGAGAAAAACGCCTCCGGCCTCGCGCGCTGCACGAACCTCGACGTCGTCGAGCTGCCGGCCGGCACCGCCGAGGCGCTGGCCCCGCTGCTGGCTCGCGGCATGGATCTGCAGTGCGTGATCCAGGACGGCGACGTGCAGCTGATGGGCGAAGGCGGCAGCGTCGACGTGACGCCGGTCTGGCACCAGCGCGCCGCATGAGCGCGAACGCGCGATGAGCGAGCCGAAGGCGAACGGTGATCGTGTCGATGTCGTCGTGATCGGCGGCGGCGCGGCGGGGCTGTTCGCCGCCTTCACCGCGGGCCGTCGCGGCCGGCGCGTGCGCGTGATCGAACACGCCAACCGCTGCGGCAAGAAGATCCTGATGTCCGGTGGCGGGCGCTGCAATTTCACGAACACCGGGACCACGCCGGCGAACTTCCTGTCCGCGAACCCGCACTTCTGCAAGTCGGCACTGGCGCGCTACACGCCAGCGCATTTCATCGCGATGGTCGAGCGCCACGGCATCGCGTACCACGAGAAGGAGCTTGGCCAGCTGTTCTGCGACGACAGCAGCAAGCAGATCGTGGCGATGCTGTTGGCCGAATGCACGGACGCCGGCGTTGACGTGCGGACGTCGTGTTCGGTCGAGTCGGTGAAGGCCCTGGATGTCGCCACGCCCATGGTCGATGCGGAGCGGAGCGCCTCGCGCTTCCGCCTTGCCACCACGCAGGGCGTCGTCGAATGCACCTCGCTCATCGTCGCGACGGGCGGTCTGTCGATCCCGAGCATGGGGGCCACCGGCTTCGGCTACGCCCTGGCGAAGCAACTCGGCCATGCCGTGCTGCCCACCCGCGCGGGCCTGGTGCCGCTGACGCAGACCGGCAAGCCCGCGGAGCAGATGGCCGAGCTTGCCGGCGTGGCCTTGCCCGTGACCGCGCGTGCGGGCAAAGCGAGCTTCAGCAACGCGATCCTCATCACCCACCGCGGCCTCAGTGGCCCCGCTATCCTGCAGATCTCGAACTACTGGCAGCCCGGCGAGCCGCTCGAGCTCGACCTGTTGCCCGGCGCCGACGCGTACGAGACGCTCGCCACACTGCGGCAGTCGCGGCCCGACGCGCAGCTGCGTACGGTCTTGAGCGAACTGCTGCCGAAGCGCTTCGCCGAGCGCCTGTGCGAGACCGTGTTCGAGAGCCGGCCGATGAAGCAGATCGACCCGAAGCCGCTGCAGCGCATTGCCGAAACGCTCGCGCGCTTCCCGCTGGTGTGCAGCGGCACCGAGGGCTACCGCACCGCCGAGGTCACGTTGGGCGGCGTCGACACCAAGGAAGTGTCGTCGAGCACGATGGAGAGCCGCCGCGTGCCGGGCCTGTACTTCATCGGCGAGGTACTCGACGTCACCGGCTGGCTCGGCGGCTACAACTTCCAGTGGGCGTGGGCCTCCGGGCACGCGGCCGGACAACACGCATGAACCCCTACCGCACCACCTTCCCGTATCCGCTCGTCGACATCGGCGCCAACCTGACGCACGAGAGCTTCGGCCACGACTTCGACGCCGTGCTCGAACGCGCCGCCGAGGCCAGCGTGCACCAGTTGGTCGTCACCGGCGCCGCGCGCGAGGGCTCGCGCCACGCGCTTGAGCTTGCCCGCGCGCACCCGGGCCGGCTGTTCGCCACCGCCGGTGTGCACCCGCACCACGCGCTCGAAGTCACCGACGAAGGCGTCACCGAACTGCGCGAGCTGCTGTCCCGCCCGGAGGTGGTGGCCGTGGGCGAATGCGGCCTCGACTATTTCCGCGACTACTCGCCCCGCCACGCGCAGCGCCGTGCCTTCGAGCGCCAGCTGGAACTCGCCGTCGAATGCGGCAAGCCACTGTTCCTGCATCAGCGCGACGCGCACGACGATTTTCTCGCCATCCTCAAGCCGTTTCTGCCGAGGTGCGGCCCGGCCGTCGTGCACTGCTTCACCGGCGACGAGCGCGCGCTGATGGAATCGCTGGAGGCTGGTTGCCACATCGGCATTAC
>JBOFQO010000006.1:0-9048 GCA_051660925.1 Silanimonas sp.
GGTCACCGACCGCTCGCTGGTCTGGAACTCCGACCTGATCGAAACGCTCGAATTGCAGAACCTGCTCTCGCAGGCCGTGGTCACGATGGTGTCCGCGGAGAATCGCAAGGAATCGCGTGGCGCCCACGCACGCGAGGACTTCCCGGACCGTAATGACGCCGATTGGATGAAGCACACCCTGTGCTGGATCGACGAGAAGGGCGGCACGCGCATCGACTACCGTCCGGTTCACCTGTACACCCAGACCGACGCCGTGCAGACCATTCCGCCCAAGGCGCGCAAGTACTGACATGGCGAACGCGCGCGAAGGCGGCTTGCTGGCCTGGCAGTTCCGCGATTACGCGGAACGCCACCAGGACAAGCTCAACCTGTGGTTGCACCTCTACGCGGTGCCGGCCTTCATCGCCGGCGCGCTCGCAGCGGTGCTCAATCTACTGGCCTTGAGCGTGGTCGGTGTTCTCGCGTCACTGGCCTTCGTCGTCGCGGCCTTCCTCGTGCAGGGCCTCGGCCACAAGCGCGAGCCAGTGGCGCCATTGCCCTTCGATGGCCCCGGCGACTTTCTGATGCGCGTGTTCGCCGAGCAGTTCATCACCTTTCCCCGTTTCGTCCTTTCTGGCGGCTGGATGCGCAATGTCACGCGCCGCGCCGGGCACCACTGACCCGAGGTCACAGCAATGGCTGAATTCTCTCTTCCGCAGAATTCGAAGATCGGCAAGGGCAAGCATTTCGCCGCGCCGGCCGGGGCGAAGAACGTCCGCAGCTTCAAGGTGTACCGCTGGAACCCGGACGACGGGAAGAATCCGAGCGTCGACACCTACGACGTTGACCTCGACAGCTGCGGCCCGATGGTTCTGGACGCGCTGATCAAGATCAAGAACGAGATCGACCCGACGCTGACCTTCCGCCGCTCCTGCCGCGAGGGCATCTGCGGCTCGTGCGCGATGAACATCGACGGCACGAACACGCTGGCTTGCACCAAGGCGATCGACGAGTGCGGCAAGAACGAGGTGCCGATCTACCCGCTGCCGCACATGCCGGTGATCAAGGACCTGGTGCCGGACCTGACGCATTTCTATGCGCAGTACGCTTCGATTCGCCCGTGGATGCGCACGCAGAGCGCCGCGCCGGCCAGTCGCGAGCGCCTGCAGTCGCCGGAGGACCGCAAGAAGCTCGACGGCCTCTACGAGTGCATCCTCTGCGCCTGCTGTTCGACCAGCTGCCCGTCGTACTGGTGGAACGGCGACCGCTACCTCGGCCCGGCCATCCTGCTGCAGGCCTACCGTTGGATCATCGATTCGCGCGACGAGGACACCGGTGCGCGCCTTGACGACCTTGAGGATCCGTTCAAGCTCTACCGCTGCCACACGATCATGAACTGCGCGCGGACGTGCCCGAAGGGCCTGAACCCCGCGAAGGCGATCGCCGAGATCAAGAAGCTCATGCTGGCCCGCCGGGGCGCCTGAGATGACCGCCTCGCCGTGGGTGTGGCCAATGCTGGCGATGGTGGGCGTGGTATTGGGCGTGTGGGTTCGCCTGTACGCGACGCGCATTCCGGAAATGAAGCGGCGCCACATCCATCCGCAGAAGGTCGCGTCGAATCGCGCGATGGTCGACACGATGGAAGACCAGCGCGCAGCGGACAATTTCCGCAATCTCTTCGAACTGCCGGTGCTGCTCTTCGCCGCCTGCCTCGCCGCGCTCGTGACTGGCGTCGATTCGCCGCTCGCGCTCGGTTTGGCCTGGGGCTTCGTGGCCTCCCGTGCACTGCACTCGATCATCCATTGCACGTACAACACGGTGATGCACCGCTTCCAGGCCTACGCCTTCGGCGGGTTCCTGCTGTTCGGGCTGTGGGGCGTGCTTGGCGCGGTTTGGGCCGGATGGCTCTGATCCCGCACCGGTCGGCACGCGGCTGAGCCGATGGCCGACGTCGATCCGGTCGAACTGAAGCGGCTACGGTGGCGCTGCCGCCGCGGCATGCGCGAGCTCGATCAGCTGATGGAGCGCTTTCTTGACCGCGCCTGGGCGACGTCTTCCGACGACGAGCGAGCGCTTTTCCGAACGCTTTTGGCCAGCGAAGACGACATCCTGTGGCGATGGTGCATGGGCCGCGAGCGCCCGGAGGACCCCGCCCTTGCCGGATTCGTCGATCGACTGCTGTCCCTGCCGCCTTGAGTGGCGGCCGTCGCACTGGCACGCGGCGGCGGTGATGGTGCTGTGGCCGCTCGCGGTCATCGCGCTGCTGGCCACGCGCTGGGCCGCAGCGGCTCCACCGTGGGGCGCTGGTGTTCTCCTGCTGTCGGCGGTCGGCTTCGGGCTCTGGCGCGCGAGGGTGCTGCGGCGCGAACCCGTCGCCGAGATCGAGCTGCTGCCCGACGGCCACGCGCGCTGGTCGGCACCCGGCATCGCGCCGCTGCAGGGCGTGGCGTCGCTGCATGAACAGTGGCCGGTGACGGTGCTGCGCTTCCCTGAGGCTGGCACCACGGTGGTGTTCTGGCCGGATACCCTGTGCGACTCCAGCCGCCGCGCCCTGCGGCGCTGGGCACGTTCGGCGACGCCCGCGTCGCTGCTCCCGCAGTTCTGGATGGGCTAGGCATGTTCCAACCACTTCCGCTGGCGATCGGCCTGCGCTATCTGCGCGCGCGTCGCCGCGACCGCCGCATCAGCTTCACCTCGGCCGCGTCGATCCTCGGCATCGTCATCGGCGTCATGGCCCTGATCACCGTCATCGCGGTGATGAGCGGCTTCCAGCGCGAGATCCGCGATCGCCTGCTCGGCTCGGTGGCCCACGTGACCGTGGCCGGCTACGGCGGACCGCTCGAAGCATGGGACAAAGTGATCGAGGTCGCCCGCGAGGACGCGCGCGTGGTCGGGGCCGCGCCCTACGTGCAGCGCGAGGGCTTGCTGAGTGGATCGCGCACCAGCGCTGGGCTCGTGATGGGCATCCGCCCCGAACATGAGAAGGACGTGTCCGAGCTCGCCACGCGGATGCGCGAGGGTTCGCTGGACGATCTCGTTGACGGCGGATTCGGCATCGTGCTTGGCGACCAGCTCGCCATCGCGCTGGGCGCGCGCGTCGGCGACCGCGTCAACGTGACGCTCAATGAGTTCACCAGTACGCCGATCGGCGCCATCCCGCGCTCGAAACGCTTCACCGTCGTCGGTACGTTCTCGATGGGCGAGCACACCGCCGACAGCAGCTTCGCCTTCATCGCGCTTGGCGACGCGCAGCGCCTGTTGCGCCTCGGCGGGGGCGTCAGTGGCGTGCGAATCAAGATCGCTGATCTGTGGGCCGCGGGCACAGTGGCCGACGAGCTCGCGGCGCGGATCCCGGTGCCGGTGCAGGCCAGCGACTGGATGCGCGACAACCGCAACTTCTTCAGCGCGCTGGCGCTGGAACGCACGGTGATGTTCCTGCTGCTGTCCCTGGTCGTGACCATCGCTTCGTTCAATCTTGTCTCCTCGCTGGTGATGCTCGTGCAGGAGAAGCAGGCCGACATCGCCATCCTGCGCACGCTCGGCCTGACGCCACGGCAGGTGATGGGCGTGTTCATCGTGCAGGGCAGCGTTATCGGGATCGTCGGCACCACGCTCGGTGTCATCGGCGGCGTACTGCTCGGCATCAATCTAGGCGCCGTGGTGCGCTTCGTCGAAGGCGTGCTCGGAGTCACCCTGATGCCGCCCGATGTCTACTACATCACCGGCGTGCCGACGGCGGTCTACCCCGGCGATGTCGCCGCCGTCGCCGGCATGACCCTGGTGCTGAGCTTCCTCGCCACCCTGTATCCGGCCTGGCGCGCGTCGCGCACCGATCCGGCGACCGCCCTTCGCTACGAGTGAGCCGATGACGATCGTGATCGAGGCCCGGGGCCTCACCAAGACCTATCGCGAAGGCCCGCTGGAAACGCCGGTGTTCCACGATCTCGACCTCGCGGTGAAGCGCGGCGAGACCGTGGCGATCATTGGCGCCTCGGGTGCGGGCAAGAGCACGCTGCTGCACCTGCTCGGCGGGCTCGACACGCCGACCGCGGGCGAGGTGACTGTCGCCGGCCAGCCGATGGCGCGCCTCGACGACGCCGAGCGCGGCCGCCTGCGCAATCGCGCGCTCGGCTTCATCTACCAGTTCCACCACTTGCTGCCCGAGTTCACCGCGCTGGAGAATGTGATGCTGCCGCTGCTGGTGCGTGGCACGTCGCCGCGCGAGGCGGAAGCGCCGGCGCGCGCCTTGCTCGAGGCCGTCGGTATCGGCCACCGCCTCATGCACAAACCCGGCGAGCTCTCCGGCGGCGAGCGGCAGCGCTGCGCGGTGGCGCGCGCGCTGGTGGCGCAGCCGGCCTGCGTGCTCGGCGACGAGCCCACCGGCAATCTCGACGAGCACTCCGCCGGCGTGGTGTTCGACCTGCTGCTGTCCTTGAACCGCGCGCAGGGCACCGCCCTGGTGATGGTCACGCACGATCGCCAGCTCGCGCGTCGACTGGACCGCGTGCTCGAACTGAAGGGCGGCCGCCTGCAGCCCTGGGCGCCGGACTGACATGGCGCTCGGGCAAGGACGCCCCCTCACCCTCGATGCCGGATGGGCCGCCGCGCTGTGCGGCGGCGTGCTCGCGCAGCTGTACGCGCCGGCCCTGCTGTCGACACCTTTCGCCGTCGCCCTGCTCGTCGTCGCCATGCTGGCGATACTCGCCACGGCAATCACGTCGCAGCGCTGCGCGGACGTCGTCGCGGATGGCATCCCGCGACGGGGCAGGGCACGCCTCGTGCGAGCGCTGTCGATCGCGGGTGCGTTCGCGCTCGGCGCGGCGCTGTGTGCGCTGCAGGGGCAGACCGCGCTGTCCGGGCGCCTGCCCGACGCCCTCGATGGCGCGACCGTGCGCGTCGACGTGCGCATCCATGGTCTTCCCGAAGCCGATGACCGCAGCACGCGCTTCGTGGTCGACGTCGAACGCGTGCTGGCGGCGTCGCCGGTGGTTGCTCGCGCCATTGAAGGCCGGCGACTCGCCCTCGGCTGGTATGGCGGCGGCCGCTCGTTGCGGCCCGGCGAGCGATGGCGCTTGACCCTGCGGCTCCGGCGCTGGGCCCCGCCGCGGAATCCCGGTGACCCGGACGCGATGCGCGAGGCGCTGGTGGACCGCCTTGCCGCGAGCGCGCAGGTGCTGGCCTCTGAACGACCGCTGCGCCTCGGTGCGCCTGAAGGCCTGCATGCGCTCCGCGATGCGGTGTCGATGCGGGCCGTTGTCGCGCTGGGCGCGGCCGACGCGCGCTTCGTCGCGGCCCTGGCCGTCGGCGACACGCGCGGCCTGTCGGACGCCGACTGGAACCGGCTGCGGCAGTTTGGCCTGACGCACCTGATCGCCATTTCCGGTTTCCACGTTGGCATGGTCGCGGGCCTCGGCGTGCTTGCCGTACGCGCGCTGTGGTGGGGCTGGCCTGCACTGGCGACGCGCTGGCGGCGCAAGCCTGTGGCTGCGGCGGCGGCCCTCGTCACCGCGACGGCCTATGCCGCGATCGCTGGCTTCAGCCTGCCGACCGTGCGCACCGTGCTGATGGTCGGCGTCGTCGCCATGGTCATCGTGCTGCGACGACGCACAACGGTCTCGCAGCCGCTGCTGATCGCCATTGCGGCGCTGGCAGCGCTTGATCCCTTCGCCTTACTGACGCCCGGTTTCTGGCTGTCCTGCGGCGGCGTGGCGTGGCTGCTGTGGTGCCTGCCCGGCGTGTCGGACGCGTGGAGCCCGCGCACGTTCCTGAAGGCGCAGTGGGTGGCCACGCTCGGGCTGCTGCCCTTGGGCGCCGCGTTCTTCCTGCAGGTGCCGATCGCGGGACCCTTGGCGAACCTCGTCGCAATCCCATGGATCAGCCTCGTCGTCGTTCCACTCTGCCTGCTGGGCACGCTGCTGGCGCCCCTTTCAGAGGGCTTATCGGCCGGAGTTTGGGGTGCGGCCGCCGCCGCAATGGACGGGCTGTGGGCCGCGCTGGCCCTCGTTCCCGAGCCATTGGCCGCCAGCCGCTGGTTGCCCGAGCTGTCGGCGTGGACCGCGGCGCTGGCCCTGCTCGGCGTCGCGATTGCGTTGCTCCCGCGCGGCCTCGCGTGGCGCCACGTTGGCTGGGTGCTCGTGCTGCCGTTGCTGGTGCCGCCGATGCCGCGCGTTCCGGATGGCGAGTTCAGCGTCACCGCGTTCGCCTTGCCGCGCGGCGACGCCGTGCTCGTCCGCACCGCGACGCGGTCGGTGCTGGTCGACGCCGGACCGGCCGCGCTCGATCTGCCGCGTCGGCTGCGCGCCGTCGGCGTCGAACGCATCGACCTGCGGATCGAGACGCGACGCAGTGCCGGTCGACTCGGCGGGGCGGCCGCGAACGACGCGGCGTTTCCTCCCTCGCGGCACTGGCGCGCGCCGGGCGAGGCTTCTGCGGCGGCATCTGCCTCGACCTGCGTGGCGGGCCAGCGATGGGCAGCCGATGGTGTCGAGATTCTCGCGGTCTCGCCGGGCGCAGAGGCGGCCGGCGCCACGCCGGATGAGGCCTGCGTGCTGCGCGTCACCGACGCGCGGGGCCAGATCATCTGGCTCAGCAGCGAGGCCGGGCCCTGGGTCGCGCGACGACTGGCGCAGCCTGCGAGCGGCGGCTGGGTGATCGGCGCTCCGGCCGCGCTGGGCGCTTGGCAGTCCGCGATGCGGGCGGAAGGAGCGATCGCCACCCGTGCGCCCGGGCCATCGCTGTCGCGTCGATGGCCGGGCGACCTGCATCGTGTCGACGAATCAGGCGCGCTGACGTGGCGTTCCGACGCGCCGCATGCACCGCGCGCCTCGCGTGAAGGTGCCAGGCGCTGGTGGCATCCGCCGCCGCGCTGAGGCCCCGAGGCATCGCCCGAGCCTCGCGACGGGGCAGGGCTCCGCCACGAGCGGCTATGCTGTTGGTCCCCCTCATGAGGTTTCGCCATGCTTGAACTGGTCATCGCCGGCGGATGGGTGATGGTGCCGATCCTGCTGCTCGCGGTCGGTGCCATCGGCATCGCCATCGAGCGCGCGTGGACGCTGCGCCGCCGCGAAGTCTTGCCGCCCGGCCTCGGCGACGAAGTGCGCCAGTGGGCCCGTGGCCGCCAGCTCGATCCGAAGCACATCGACGTGCTGCGCTCGAACTCGCCGCTCGGCGCCCTGCTGGCCGCGGCGCTCGACGTCCGCCACCGCTCGCGCGAACTGATCAAGGAACGCGTCGAGGACACCGGTCGCCACGTGCTGCACGACCTCGAGCGCTTCCTGCCGACCCTCGGCACCATCGCCGCGGTCACGCCGTTGCTCGGCTTGCTCGGCACGGTGTTCGGCATGATCGCGATGTTCATGGGCATCCTTGAGGCGGGCGTCGGCGACGCCAACCGGCTCGCGGGTGGTATCGGCCAAGCGCTGATCTCCACCGCCGCCGGCCTCGTCGTTGCCATCCCGGCGCTGGTCGCGCACCGCTGGTTCCGAGCCCGCGTGGCCGGCTACGTCGTCGAGATGGAGAAGGAGGCGATCGCCCTCGTCGACGCCATCGACGACCACGCCATCAGTGGTCGGGCGAAAGGGAAGGGAGCCGCGGCGTGAGACTGCAGCGTGCGACCGAGGGTGACGAGCCGGAGATCAACCTGATCTCGCTGATCGACGTGATCTTCTGCATCATCATTTTCCTCGTGGTGACGACCACTTTCGACGTGCGCACCTCGTTGCGCCTGCAGCTGCCGACCGCCGGCGGCCCGACGATGGAGGCCTCGGACGATCCGCTCACCGTCGTCGTCGACGCCGAGGGCCGCGTGTACCTTGGCACAGCCGAGCTGCCGAAGGACGATCGCGCAGCGCTCGTCGCCGCGCTGCAGCGCGTCGAAGGCGATCGCGCCGCGATGCGCGTCGTGCTGCGTGCCGATGCGCGCGCGCCGCACCAGGCCGTGGTGACGGCGATGGACGCGCTGGGCCAGGCCGGCTTCGCGCGGCTCTCCATCGCCACCATGCCGGAGGGCGGCGAATGAGCCCGGAGGCACAGCCCGAGCCCACCGGCTGGGCCACGTACAAACGCCTGCTGCGTTGGACCCTGCCGTACCGCCTGCTGCTCGGGCTCGCCTTCATCGGCATGATCATCGAGGCCATCGCGGCGGCCGCGTTCACCTCGCTGATGCAGCCGATGATCGACGAGACACTGGTGTCGTCCAACGACGACGCGCGCTGGGAGCTGCCGCTGGTCATCGTCGGCATCTTCCTGCTGCGCGGCATCGCCACCTTCATCACCGACTATGGCATGGCGCGCGCCGGTCGCAGCGTCGTGCGCGACCTCCGCGTCGCCGTGCTCGACAAGATGCTGCGCCTGCCCAGCGCGCGTTTCGACCGCGAGCCGGTCGCGTCGCTGGTGTCGCGCCTCAACTTCGACACCGAGCAGGTGGCGCACGCCAGCAGCGAAGCGCTGAAGGTGCTGATCACCGACACGTTGACGGTGATCGCGCTGATCGGCGTCATGCTTTGGCACAGCCCGACGGTCACCGCGGCCATCGCCGTCGTCGTGCCGCTGATCGCCGTCATCGCCGCCTACGTCAGCGGCCGCTACCGCCGCCTGAACCGCCGCATCCAGGAAGGCGTGGGCGAGCTCGCGAGCGGCGCCGAGGAGATCCTCGGCGGCCAGCAGGACATCAAGGTGTACGGCCGCCAGCAGGCCGAGGTCGCGCGCTACCGCACGCTCGCCAACGCCAACCTCGGCCTCAACATGAAGGTCGAATCGACGCGCGCGGGCGCCTCGTCGGTGATCCAGCTGCTGGCGGCGATCGCGCTGGCCGTGCTGCTCGGCGTCGCGAGCATGGAGGCCTCGAAGGGCCGGCTGTCAGCCGGCGCCTTCGTCGCGATCATGACGTCGATGATGGTGCTGATCCCATCGCTGAAGCGCTTGGCGAACGTGCAGGCCCTCGTGCAGCGCGGTATCGCCGCCGCGGTGCGCCTGTTCGGTCTGATCGACGAGCCGGAGGAGGCTGATAGTGGCACGCATACGCCGGGCCGCGCGCGCGGTGTCATTGCCTTCGAGCGCGTCGGCCTGCGC
>JBOFQO010000007.1:0-2587 GCA_051660925.1 Silanimonas sp.
GCTTCGATCTGGCGCACGCGCTCGGCGGAAACGCCGTACTCGGCGGCGAGGTCCTGCAGGGTGGCCTTGTCCTCAGCGAGGAAACGGCGCTGCAGGATCGCGCGCGAGCGATCGTCAAGGCTCTCGAGGCCCTCGCCCAACGCGTCGAGCTGCTTCTCTTCATGGTTCTCGCGCTCGAACAGCGCGGCCGGGTCGGCGTCCACCTGCTCGAGGTAGGCGATCGGCGCCGGCGGCGCGTGATCGTCGTCCTCGCCGGCGGGTGCGTCGAAACCGATGTCGCGGCCGGAGAGGCGCGATTCCATCTCCAGCACCTCGCGCTTCGAGACGTTCAAGTCCTTGGCCACCGCGGTGACCTCGGCGTCGTTCATCCAACCCAGGCGCTTCTTGCTCTTGCGCAGATTGAAGAACAGCTTGCGCTGCGCCTTGGTGGTGGCGACTTTCACGATGCGCCAGTTCTTCAGGATGAACTCGTGGATCTCGGCGCGGATCCAGTGCACGGCGAAGCTGACGAGGCGCACGCCCTGGTCGGGGTCGAAGCGCTTCACCGCCTTCATCAGGCCGATGTTGCCCTCCTGCACGAGGTCGCCAACGCCGAGGCCATAGCCCTGGTAGCCGCGGGCGACGTGGACGACAAAGCGCAGGTGCGAGACGACGAGGGTCTTGGCGGCCTCGAGGTCGCCGTCGTCGCGGAGGCGGCGGGCCAACGCCTGCTCGTCCTCGACGCTGAGCACGGGGATCTGGTGGACGGCCGTCACGTAGGCCTCCAGCGAGCCGAGCGCGCTGGGGACGGGGTAGTTGGCGGTGGTCAGGGCAGCGGTCATTCGGGTGTCCCTTGGGGGGTCAATGGGGCGAATTTAGCACTCGGCTGCTACGAGTGCTAAGTCGTCGGCAAGTTCCACAGCGTTCCGCCGGCGGCGACAATCGTTCACATCTCAGCCGGATATGCGACGCGCCCCTCGCCCGGCAGCGGCCGGGATGCGCATACTCCGGGGCTTCGCCGCCCCCCGCCGCCCCTCGATGAAGACCGCCCTCGGCCCCTACGCCATCGTCAGCGAACTCGGCCGCGGCGGTATGGGCGTGGTCTACAAAGCCTACGAGCCGGCCCTCCAACGCTATGTGGCGATCAAGGCGCTGGCGCCGGCACTGGCCCACCAACCGGAGCTTGTCGAGCGCTTCCTGCGCGACGCCCGTGCCATGGCGGCCGTCAGCGACCCACACGTGCTGCCGATCTACCGGATCGACGAGGACGCCGAAGGCCCGTGGTTCGCGATGGAGTGGGTCGATGGCGAGAACCTGGCCCAGGTCGCCGGACGGCTCGGCCGCCTACCGGAGGCGCAGGCCCTCGACCTGATCCGCCAGGCGGCGCAGGGCCTGGCCGCGGCGCACGCCCGCGGCCTCGTTCATCGCGACATCAAGCCGGCCAACCTGCTGCTCGGCAGCAACGGTGTGCTGAAGATCGCCGACTTCGGCATCGCCCGCGCGCAGCGCGACGCCAGCGCGCGGCTGACCGGCACCGGCGACGTCATCGGCACGCCGGGCTATCTGTCGCCGGAGGCTTGCCTCGGCCACCCGATCGACGCCCGCACCGACCTGTTCGCGCTCGGCATCGTGCTCTACGAGCTGGTGAGCGGCCGCCTGCCCTTCGAGGCCGACAGCCCGTTCAAGACCATGCAGCAGGTGGTGCAAGAGCCGATGCCGGAGCTCGCCTCGCTGGGCGTGGAAGTGCATCCGGCAACCGCCGCCCTGCTCCACGCGCTATTGGCAAAGTCGCCGGCCGAGCGACCTGAGGACGCGACCGCCCTGGTCCGTGCCCTCGACGCTCACCCATTGCTGGCAGGCCCGCGCGTGCCGCTGCGCGCGACGCCGGCCCCCGCCGCCGCGCCGACGGTGATGAGCCCGGTGCCGGCCGTCCCGGCACGCGCCGCGCCGGCGGCGGCGGACGCGCGCAACGCGGCGACCCGCGCACCGGTGGCATCCGCGCGCCCGGCCTGGCACGTGCCGGCAGCAATCGCCGGCGCGCTGCTGATCGCGGCGCTGGTGTGGTGGTGGCCGCCGCGCGAACACCCGGTGGCCAGCGGAACCGAGGGCACTCAGGACGATGCAGCGCAGGCGGCCACGCCGGACGCCGAGGCGGCGAGTGCAACCGCGCCCACCGCCCCAGCCGGCGACACGCGCGAAGTCGCGCCGACGTCCGAAGCCGCGGTCGCCGCCGCGTCCGCCTCGCCCGAACCAGCAGCCGTCGCGGATCGGAACGCCGCGCCGATCAACACGCGCCCCGCAACGTCGAGCCCGACCACCGAGTCCGGCTCCGCCGATACCCTGCTCGACCCGAGCGCAGGCCATGCTTCCGCTTCGCTGGAAACGGCGTCGCCCACCGCCGCACCGCCGCCGGCCGAGCCTGCGCCTGCGCCGAAGGCCGCCGGCCCGGTGGCGCGCTACGGCGAGGCCTACACTGGCCCAGGGCTGGTCGAGGTGACGCTGGCCGAGATCCCCGACGCCGATGCGGCCTACTTGCGCGTCAGCGGCAACAACCATCCGTGGGACGGCCAGATCATCCGCGTGCAGCACCGCGCGGGACCGCGCGATG
>JBOFQO010000008.1:0-2515 GCA_051660925.1 Silanimonas sp.
TCCCAATCGATCCAGTCGCTTCTCGTCGCTCATTTCCCTGATCCCCCTGCGGCGATGCCGCGTTCTTGCTTGCGTTCACGCCAAGGTCGGCGCGCCTGGCGATCTCCTCGACCGACATGCCCGGCTCGATGGCCGCCGCTCCGGCATGGAACGTGACGCCGACATCGGCACGGCCCTGCTTGCTGTGCGGGATCTGGTCGAACCCTCGGGCGCGAGCATACTGCAAGGCCCGACCCTTGGCGCGACCGATCGCGGCGTTGACAGCTTCTTGCGAAGCGTTCACGACTACGTACCCGATCTCATCGCCACCGGTTCGCATCGGCACGACGTCGCCGCCCGTGCCGCGCAGCTCGTCGAGCATGATGTCGGTCAGGCCGCGAAAATCGCGGTTGGCCTCATCAGCCACGTCGTTGTGGAACTTGTTCAGGCCGCCGAGGTTGCTGATGTCGGCGCTGACGAAGAACGCATCCTCGTTGGATTGCTCGACGTGATCGATCGCGCGCTGGATCGTGTCCGCCTTCACGCCATCGGCGCGGCCATCGAAGCCACCCGTCACGCTGTCGCGGATGGCGCCAGTCGGGATGCGCTCCGCCTGCGCCATGGTGCGGGCCAGCTCGGGCTCGATGCCGAACTCAAGGAATGTGCGCTCCAGCTTGGCGCGCGCCACAACGTCGTTGTCGCGGAAACCAATGCGATCGGGCGCGGCGGAAACGGCGGCCTCGACGTCAGTCGGAGCGGGCGCAAGTGGCGGCCGAACCGGGCCAGCCGGAGCGAGGGGCGGCAACGCTGCGCCGCGGCCGGCAGGGTCAGGCTTTGGCGTCCTGACGCGAACAGATGGGACGGAAGGCCCCGCCGTTACCGCGCCGTCATGTTGAGGCTTTTCGCCCAACGGCGCGGAGGACGACGGCGAGACAGGGGAGGCCTGCTGCTGCGCAAACTGCGCGGCAGCCAGGCGATCGTCGGGGCTTGAGCCGGGCGTGATGATCGGCGCGACGCCGGCGGCCTGAAGCTGGGCCTCAAGTGGGTCAGCCGCGGGCGCCGGAGGCAGCTGGATGTTCCCGGCCTGCAGGTCGGCGATGGCGGCGTCGACGTCCGCCTCGCCCTGCCCGGCGCGGTCGGTGGCCGGGGGCGCAGTGACCGGCTCGGAAACGGGCGGCGCCTGCCGGGGCGCCGGTGCGGCAGGATCCGGCACGCCAGCGAGTGCCGCCGCGTACACGGCGCTGACGTCGCGCTGGGCCTGTGCCAGCGGGTCAGCCTCGGTCGGCCGGCTCATCACCTCGTCAGCCACGCGCTGCGGCGACACGGCGCCCACGGCACCGCCGAGCACGCCGCCGGCAGCCGCCTCAAGCAGGGCGGCCGAGCCAATGCCATCGAACAGCTCGCCGCGGCCGCGCTCGCCAGCCTCGGCCTCACCCAGGTTCTGCGCCAGCTGCTCGCCAGCGCCCTGCAGGCCCTCGGCCGGAGCTTCCTTCAGGGCGCCGCCCAGCGCGGCGCCAAGTCGCCCGGCGCCGACACGGCGCCCGCCCGTGGTCAGGATCTCCTCGACCGGCGTCAGGCCCAGGCGCTGCGCTGCCGCGCCGGTGCCGGCGTTCAGTGCAAGCCCGGCGCCAAGGGTGGCGTCGTAGCCGCGGCGCGCCAGCGTGAGCCGTGCTTGCTCGTCGCTGTAGCCCTCGGCGAGCAGGGCGGCATACTCGGGGTTGCCCGCCAGCTGCTCGGCCGGGGCCTCCATGATCTGCTCGGCGACGCCGCGCGCACCCGTCTCGGCGGACAGGGCGCCGACCGACTGCACGTTGGCGGCCGTGGCCAGCTCGTCCGTCAGGCCCGCCGCCTTGCCGATTCGGCCAGCGGCCAAGCCGGGCACCAGCCAGCCAGCCGCCTGCGGGCCGACGACGGACAGCGCATCGATCGGGCTGTCGACCAAGAACTCGGCCGTGCTGCCGATGCCGCCCTGCGCCGCCCTGGACAGCTCGGCCTCATTGGCCAGCTGCTCGTCGCTGGACAGCGATCGACGCACGTCCTCGATGCCGCCCGACAGCGCCGACGCGGCGCGGCTGGTCAGCTTACCGGCCGACTCCTGCTCACGCGTCTCGCGCCCGGCGGCGCGGCGCCTCGCGTTCTCCTCGGCGCGCTGGGCCTCGATGTCGCCGCCGACGAAGTCGCCGATGAGCTGTGCACGCGTTGACAGGGCGCGGATGCCAGTGCCGGCGGCGCTGCCGAGATCGGCCAGCGTCTCGCTGCCGGTGATTCGATTGGCCGAGGCGCCGGCATCGCTGAATGCGGCGGCCTCGTTGCCGAGCCGCGCGGCGCCGCCCAGAAGGCCAGCGCCGACCTCGCGCGCGCGGACTAGTCCGCGCTCAACAGGGGCCGCCGGATTCACGGACTGAAGCGCGCCGAAGGCGTCGGCCGCCGTGTCGCCGAGTTTCTCGCGGATGCGGCCCGTCGAAGTCGCTGCCTCAGGCACCGCGTCGGGGCTGAGTATGTCGATGAGGCCAGGCAGTGCCTGCGTTGCGCCGGC
>JBOFQO010000009.1:0-2262 GCA_051660925.1 Silanimonas sp.
CGACTGCGCGATCGGCGGCGCGCGCCGCGACGAGGAGAAATCGCGTGCCAAGGAGCGCCTGTTCTCGTTCCGCGACGCCAACCAGCGCTGGGACCCGAAGCGGCAGCGCCCCGAGTTCTGGGACCTCTACAACGGCCGCATCCACAAGGGCGAGAGCGTGCGCGCCTTCCCGCTGTCGAACTGGACCGAGCTGGACGTGTGGCTGTACATCCTGCGCGAGGGCATCGAACTGCCGGCGCTGTACTTCGCCGACGTGCGGCCCGTGGTCGAGAGGGACGGCACCCTGATCATGGTCGACGACGAGCGCCTGCCGTTGCGCGTCGGCGAGCGCCCGGTCGAGAAGAAGGTGCGCTTCCGGACGCTCGGCTGCTACCCGCTCACCGGCGGCATCGAGTCGAACGCCGATTCGGTCGAGGCCATCGTCGAGGAGCTGCTGGTGGCGACGACCTCGGAGCGCCAGGGTCGCGTGATCGACCACGATCCGGCCAGCTCGATGGAGCTGAAGAAACTCGAGGGCTACTTCTGATGGACGGCGCGGTCCCCTTCCGCCGCTTCGAGGACGACGATGCCGGTGCGCCGCGCGGCGATCGGCCGCGCCACGACGCGCGCCGTGCGCTGGCCCACTTCGACGCGCTGCCCCTGCTGCGCTTCATCACCTGCGGCAGCGTCGACGACGGCAAGAGCACGCTGATCGGCCGCCTGCTGCACGACAGCGGCAGTCTCGCCGAAGACCAGATTGACGCGCTGGCGAAGGACAGCGCGCGCATCGGCACGCAGGGCCGCGACCTCGACTTTGCCCTGCTGGTCGATGGCCTCGATGCCGAGCGCGAGCAGGGCATTACCATCGACGTCGCCTACCGCTACTTCAGCAGCGCGCGGCGGCGCTTCATTGTTGCTGACTGCCCGGGCCACGAGCAGTACACGCGCAACATGGCGACCGGTGCGTCCACCGCCGACGTCGCCGTGGTGCTGGTCGACGCGCGCAAGGGCCTGCTGCCGCAGACGCGCCGGCACAGCACCATCGTCCGCCTGCTGGGCCTGAAGCGCGTGGTGCTGGCGGTGAACAAGATGGATCTCGTCGGTTGGGACGAAGCGCGCTTCCGCGGCATCGTCGCCGACTACCGCGCGCTGGCGAACGAGCTCGGCATCGACGAGGTGCACGCGATTCCGCTCTCCGCGTTGCGCGGCGACAACGTGCTGGCGTCCTCGACGAACACACCCTGGTTCGAGGGCCGACCGCTGCTGGCCACCCTCGACGCGCTGCCGGTTCTGTCGCCGCCGGCGACCGCTGCGTTCCGCCTGCCGGTGCAGTGGGTGAACCGCCCGCACCAGGATTTCCGCGGCGTGGTCGGCACTGTGGCCTCGGGCCGCGTTCGCGTTGGCGACGTGCTGCAGGTGCTGCCCGCCGGCACGCGCGCTACCGTCGCCCGCGTCATCGGCCCGGGGCGCGAACTTCATGAAGCCATTGCCGGCCAGCCGGTGACCCTGGTGTTCAACGAGGACGTCGACGTCTCGCGCGGCGACGTCATCGCCGCCCTCGACGCCGCCCCCGCGACCGCGACGCGCCTGCGCGCCGACCTGGTGTGGCTGGACGCCGCGCCGCTGGCGGCCGGCGCCCGCTACTGGCTGCGCGTCGGCCCGAAGCAGGTGCCCGCCACCGTCGCCGCCGTCGAGCACGTGCGCGACGTCCATACTGGTGGCACGCACGGCGCCAACCAGCTCGCACTGAACGCCATCGGCCGCGTCGAGCTGGCCCTCGACGAGCCCGTGCCGCTGGCGCGCTTCGAGGACGAGCGCGCGCTGGGCGCGGTCATCCTGATCGACCGCGCGACGAACGCGACCGTCGGCGCCGGCGCGGTGGTCGAGGCCATCGCGAAAGGCGCGGAGCGCGCCTATGCGCAGGCCTTCAGCATCGGCCCCGCCGAGCGTGCGAAGGCGAAGGGCCAACAGGCGCGCTGCGTGTGGCTCACCGGGCTTTCGGGTGCGGGCAAGAGCACGCTCGCCGATGCGCTGGAGCGGCGCCTCGCCGCCGAAGGCCGTCACACCATGCTGCTCGACGGCGACAACGTCCGTTCCGGTATTTCGACGGATCTGGGCTTCGCGCCGGAGGACCGTCGTGAGCACGTGCGCCGCCTCGGCGAATTGGCGCGGCTGATGGTCGACGCCGGCCTGATCGTCATCGTCAGCGCGATCTCGCCCTACCGCGCCGACCGCGACGCCGTGCGCGCGCGCTTCGCGCCCGGGGAGTTCATCGAAGTGTTC
>JBOFQO010000010.1:0-23320 GCA_051660925.1 Silanimonas sp.
ACAGCCGGCGGCGCCCCGGCCATCGCGCCGTACCAGGCCAACAGGCCGGCCTGGTCGGCATGCGCCGAAAGCCCGCCAACCGTGTGACGTTGCGCACACACGCGGACCTCGTGGCCGAGGATGCGCACCTGGGGCGCGCCGTCGACCAGACGCCGACCGAGCGTCCCCGCGGCCTGGTAGCCGACGAACAGCACATGGTTGCGCTCGAAGGGCAGCCGATGGCGCAGGTGGTGGCGCACGCGGCCGCCGTTGGCCATGCCCGAGCCGGCAATGATGATGGCGCCCGACTCGATGCGGTTGATCGCCATCGAGTCTTCGGTGCTCTCGGCGAGGTGCAGGTTCGGCAGCCGCAGCGCGTTCGGCCGCTTCGCCCACACCCGCTTCGCCTCGTCGTCAAAGAGCTCGACATGGCGCTCGTAGACGCCGAGCACTTTCGTCGCCATCGGGCTGTCGAGGAAGACGCGCCAGCGGCCAAGGCCCCAGTCGTCGTAATGCTGCGCGAACCAGTACAGCAGCTCCTGCGTGCGGCCGACCGCAAAGGCCGGGATGACGACGTTGCCGCGGTCGTCCCAGGCCTCGCGGAAGACTTTGCCCAGTTCGGCCACCGTGGCCGCGCGCTCGCGGTGCAGGCGGCCACCGTAGGTCGACTCCATCAGCACGAGATCCGCACGCGGCACCGGGGCCGGATCACGCAGGATCGGCGTGCCTTTCGGGCCGATGTCGCCAGAGAACACCAGCACGCAATCGCGCGACGCGTCGGGTGCGGCGGCCTCAGAGCGCATGCCGTTCTCGGCCAAATGCTCGACCAGCTCGACGCTGGCCGAGCCAAGGATGTGCCCCGCGTCGCGCAGCGTCAGCGTGAGCCCTGACGCGATCACCGTCGGCGCGTCGTAGTCGATGGCGCGCACGTGCTTCAGCGTGCGGGCGACGTCGTCAAGCGTGTACAGCGGCTCGAGCTCCTCCTCGTCCTCACGGCTGCCGCGGCCTTCCGTCAGCCGCCGGCGCGCCCGCTCGGCGTCGGCCTCGGCGAGCTTGGCCGAGTCCTCCAGCATCACCTTCAGCAGGTCGGCGGTGGCGCGCTGGGTCCAGATCGGGCCGCGGAAGCCGCGCTTCACGAGCAAGGGCAGACGACCGCAGTGGTCGATGTGGGCGTGGCTCAGCACCACGGCGTCGATGGCCGCGGCGTCGAAACCGAAGTCCTCGCGATTGCGCGCCTCGTCCTCGCGGCCGCCTTGGATCAGGCCGCAATCGAGCAGCAGGCGCAGGCCCGCCGCTTCGACCTCGTGGCAGGAGCCGGTCACTTCGCCGGCCGCACCGTGGAAGATCACTTTCATGCCGTCCTCCTTCAGACGCGAGGAGCGTAGCCGGAAACGACGAAGGCGGCCTCGCGGCCGCCTCCGTCCTTCAGCCACCGCGCGATGCTAGGCAGGCGCGGCCGATCTTTCCGCGAATGGCGTTCAGCGCGGCTTCGCGGCGTCCTCAAGCTCTTTGACGAACTGCGGCGCCGGGTAAGCGTGCTCCATCACCCACATCATGTAGCGGGAGTCGACCGCGATCATCCGCGTCATCTTCGGGTCGAACACCCAGTTGCTGCTCACCGATTCCCAGTTGCCGTCGAAGGCGAGGCCGACGAGGCGACCACGCGCATCCATCACCGGCGAACCGGAGTTGCCGCCGGTGATGTCGAGGTCGGAGAGGAAGTTCACCGGCACGGTGCCGAGCGCGGCATCGGCGCGATTGCCGTGGCGACGCTCGCGGATCGCCTCGAGCTGCGCCTGCGGCGCGTCGAAGGGTTCGGTGCCGGTGGCCTTCGCGGCCAGGCCTTCCAGCGTGGTGAACGGCGTGTAGGCCACGCCGTCGCGCGGCGTGTAGCCCGTCACGTTGCCGAAGGTGATGCGCAGGCTGAGGTTGGCGTCCGGGTAGACGTGGCCGCCCTTCGACTTGCGGTAGGCCTGCACCGCGGCGAGGAAGGCCGGACGATGCAGCAGGTTGTCGCCGCCGCGCGTCTTGGCCTCGTTCTCCAGCGTCATGTAGGTCGGGTACAGCGCGGCGGCCAGCTTCAGCAGCGGGTCGGTGCTGGCGTCCAGCGCGGCCTTGTCGGCCGTCAGCAGGGCGAGGCGCGCCTCGGTGCCCTCCAGCGTCGTCGCGCCGTAGAGCTTGTCGAGGCCGGCCTTGATCGCGGCCTCGCTGCCATCGCCGACGATGGCATCGAGCGCCGGCACCCGCTGCGCGGCCGGCAGCTTGGCGTAGTGGCCGAGCCAATAGCCCATCAACTGCAGCTCCATCGAACGCGCGTAGCGACGCTCGAGCTGGCGCTGCCCGCCCTCGATGCCCGGCAGGTCGCGCTGCTGGAAGCCCGGCGCACGCTCGAGGTCCGGCTTGGCGCGCTCGACGCCGAGGCGGTACAGCTGGCGCACGCTGCCGAACAGGCCGGTGTTGCCGATCTGGCCGAGCACGAGGTCGCGCTCGCGGGTTTCACGGGCCTTCGCCGCCAAGCCCTCGAGTGCCGCGTGGGCCTCCAGCGCGGCCTTGGCGTCGAGGCCGTCCGCACCGGCGGCGCCGGCGCGCAGCCAGTCGAGCACGGCCTGCTCCTCGGCCTGCTTGGTGGCCAGCGCGTCGATGCGCTGGAAGCCCTCCAGCTGGCCGTCCCAGTTCTTCATGGCGTTCTGCCAGCCGCGGATCGTCGCGGCGTACTTCACCTCCACGTCCTTGTCGGCCTTGCCGGCGGCTTCCACGAGGGCGACGACATTCTTCAGATGCTGGCCGACCACCGGGTACTGCCACTCGGCGACGTTCTGGAACTCGTCGAACAGCGCGTAACGGTTGGTCTGGCCCGGGTAGCCCGCCACCATGACGAAGTCACCGGCCTCGAGCGGCTGGTCGGCGAGTTTCAGCCAATGCTTCGGCTGGTAGGGCACGTTGTCCTTCGAGAACGCAGCCGGCTTACCGTCCGGACCGACGTACGCGCGGTAGAAGGTGAAGTCGCCGGTGTGGCGCGGCCACATCCAGTTGTCGATCTCGCCACCGTAGTTGCCGACGGACGATGGCGGCGCGTAGGCGAGGCGCACGTCCTTGATCTCCATCTGGCGGAACAGACGGAAGGTCTGGCCGCCGAAGAACGAATACAGCGTGCAGCGGTAGCCGGCCTCGCTCTCGCAGGCAGCGATCAGGGCCTTCTGCTTGGCCTCCAGCGCGTTCTGGCGCGCGAGGCCATCGGTGGCGCCGGCCATCGCGGCGCGCATGTCGGCAGTGACGTCGGTGATCTGGTCCATCACGAACACGCGGGCGTTCGGGCCGGCAGAGACTTCATCGGCCGGGGTCGCGGCGTTGAAGCCCGTCGCCATCAGGTTCTTCTCGGGCGTCGAGTTCAGCTGGATGGCGCCATAAGCGCAGTGGTGGTTCGTCGCGACGAGGCCGTTCGGCGAGACGAAGCTCGCGGTGCAGCCGCCCAGCGCGACGACGGCGCCCATCGGGTCGCCGCTGAGATTGGCAAGCTGCTCGGGCGAGAGCTCAAGTCCGGCGTCCTTCAGCGGCCCGGCGATCTCGGGCAGCTGCTGCGGCACCCACATGCCCTCGCGGGCGGTGGCGAGGGAGGCGAAAAGCGTGGCCGCGACGGCGGCGGCAAGCGGAAGTCGGCGCATGGAATACCCAGTGGCGAAAAAGTTTGCGAAGGAAACTTCCCGAGTCTAGCCGGCGCCCTCCCCCCACCCCCCTGCCGGAAGTCGGGGGTGGGAATTGACGCGGCTTGGCGATTGGCGGCTTCCGGTGCCCTCGGCCGCCGCCTATCCTGCGCATTGAGTCAGAGGATCACCGCGCCGCATGGACACTAGCCAGATCCTCGTCTTCCTGAGCGTGACGCAGGCGGTCATCGCCGCGGCCATGGCGGCCGTCGCCGTGCAGATGGGCGGCAATCGCCTGCGGATGTCGCGACGCCTCCTCGCCACCAGCTTCGCCGCGCTCGGCGCCTTCCACGCGCTGGCGATGCTGTCGTTCTGGCTGTCCGGGCAGGGGCCGCAGTGGGTGCTGACGCGCACGCTGGTGAGCGCCGGTTCGCAGGCCGCGTCGATCATCCATCTCGTCTTCCTCGGCCTCGCGCTGTACCTGACTGTCCTGCGCCATGGCGTCCGTCGCGGCACCTTCCGCGTGACGCTCGCGGCGGCGGTCGTCATCGGCCTCGCAATCGCTTGGCCCGGCGCCTTCGATCCATCCGCCATCGAACTGCGCACCATGCTGCGGATCGGCGTCCGCACTCTGATCATGGCGCTCGCCTACGCCGCGCTGGCGCTGATGATGGCGAGGCATCGGCCCGAGGACGGCCGCACACTCGGTCAGTGGCTCGTCGTCGGCTCGCTGGTGCTGCTGTCGACCAGCAGCAGCATCAACGCGCTGGTGGCCTTGATCCCCGACTGGCAGGCCTGGGGCGCCGAAGTCACCGTGTGGCTGCAGCTGTTCGGCCTCGTCGGGCTGATGGCCCTCGCCATCGCCATGCTCGTCTGGGTGCAGGAGCGCACGCAGGCGGTCGTCGAGGCGAAGACCCTCACCGCCGAGCGCATGGCGCACTACGACGAGGATACCGGCCTGCCGAATCGCCACGGCTTTCTGCGCCGTATCGACCAGGGCGTCGCGCCAGGGTCGCCACTCACGCTGATGACCCTGCACCTCCAACGCTATTCGATGCTCGAACGCACGCTCGGGCCGGCCTGGGCGCGCGAAGCGCTGCAGCGACTCGGCGAAGCGCTCGTCGCCGGACGCAGCTACCACTTCCTCGCCATGGGCCGCATCGACAGCGACCGCCTCGCCATCGCGCTGACGGCTGATGGCTCGCTGGCCGATGCCGACGTGCTCGCGCGCCGCCGCGACGTGGAAGCCGTGGCCCACAGCCTCGGCCACCCGATCGGGGTGAGCTTCGGCTATGCCGTGCGCCAGCAGCGCGAAAGCATCGAGAGCCTCCTCGCATCGGCCTGCCTCGCGCAAGAGAAGGCCGAAGCCGGCGGCATGCACATGCTGCGCTTCGAACCTGAACAAGCGCGCTCCGATGCCGATGAAGTGGAGATCGTCGGCGCGCTGTACCGTGCCATCGGCGAGGACCAGCTTTTCCTCGAGTACCAGGGCATCTTCGATGCAGCAAGCGGCCAGCTCGACGGCGTCGAAGCGCTGCTGCGCTGGCGCCATCCGATGCAGGGCGTGATCCCGCCCAGTCGCTTCCTGCCCGCTGCCGAGCGCGGCGGCTTGATGGGCGACATCGACCTGTGGGTGCTCGACCGCGTCTGCCGCCACCTGCGCGAGCGACAGGATGCCGGGCTGCCCGAGGTGCCGGCGGCGATGAACCTCTCCGCCGCTTCGGTGCTCGATGCCGGACTGCCTGGTGCCGTCGAGGCCCAACTTCGGCGCCATCGTCTGCCGGCGGCCCTGCTGGAACTCGAGATCACCGAGTCGGCGGCCATGCACGACCTGAGCCGCGCCCGCGACATCGTTGACGCGCTGCGTGCCCTGGGCGTGCGCGTCGCCCTCGACGACCTCGGCACCGGCTATTCGTCGCTGTCGCACCTGCGTGAGCTGCGCGTCGACCGCCTGAAGATCGACCGCAGCTTCATCGCCGACGGCGACCGCTTCGGGAACGCCATCGCTGCGGCCATCGGCGTGCTCGGCCGCTCGCTCGGGCTGGATGTCGTGGCTGAAGGCGTCGAGACACCGGCGCAACTGGCCTTCTGTCGTGAACAGGGCTTTGCCAAGGTGCAGGGCTGGCTGTTCCACCGCCCTGCGGTGCGCTGGCCGGACGGCGCGAGCATCGCCTCGAACGGCCCCCGCCCGGAGAATGGTGCGCCGGTATAATCGCCGCCCTGACCGGCCGAAGGCCGCGGGAGCACGCGATGGGCATGATGATGAAGGCGCTGGTCAAGCGCCACGCCGAGAAGGGCATCTGGATGGAGGAGGTGCCGGTCCCGCAGATCGGCCCCAACGAGGTGCTGATCAAGCTCGAAAAGACCGCCATCTGCGGCACCGACCTGCACATCTACAAGTGGGACGAGTGGAGCCAGCGCACCATCACGCCGGGCCTGGTCATCGGCCATGAATTCGTCGGTCGCATTGTCGAGCTCGGCGCCGGCGTCACCGGCTACAAGGTCGGCGACCGCGTCTCGGCCGAAGGCCACATCGTCTGCGGCGTCTGCCGCAACTGCCGCGCCGGCAAGCAGCACCTGTGCCCGCACACGGTCGGCATCGGTGTGAACCGCGCGGGTGCCTTCGCCGAATACATCGCGATGCCGGCCTCGAACCTGTGGCCGATCCCCGACCAGATCCCGTCGGAGCTCGCCGCCTTCTTCGACCCCTACGGCAACGCCGCGCACTGCGCGCTGGAGTTCGACGTCATCGGCGAGGACGTGCTGATCACCGGCGCCGGCCCCATCGGCATCATCGCCGCCGGCATCTGCAAGCACATCGGCGCGCGCAACGTCGTCGTCACCGACGTCAACGACTACCGCCTGAAGCTGGCCGCCGACATGGGGGCCACGCGCGTGGTCAACGTCTCGAAGCAGTCGGTGAAGGACGTGATGTCCGACCTCCACATGGAAGGCTTCGACGTCGGCCTCGAGATGTCGGGCAACCCGCGCGCCTTCAACGACATGCTCGACTGCATGTATCACGGCGGCAAGATCGCACTGCTCGGCATCCTGCCCAAGGGCACCGGCGTCGACTGGGACCGCATCATCTTCAAGGGGCTCACCGTGCAGGGCATCTACGGCCGGCGCATGTACGAGACCTGGTACAAGATGACGCAGATGGTGCTCACCGGCTTCCCGCTGCAGAAGGTGCTCACCCACCAGATCCACATCAACGACTTCCAGAAGGGTTTCGACCTCATGGATGCCGGCACCTGCGGCAAAGTCGTCTGCAGCTGGAACTGACCCGCGAGCGACGGTCCCCGTCGCCGCACCCACGCGAGGGCCTGCCCCCGATGCCCGCTTCCACGGTCCGCATCACGGTCGATCCCGATCTCGATGGCGAACGTGCCATCGCCATCCGGGAAATGCTGCGCGACTACAACGCGCGCTTCATCGGCCGCCCCTCCTGGGTGCCCCTGGTGCTCACGGCGCTCGACTGCGACGACGAGCTCGCTGGCGGCCTGGTTGGCGAGTACGGCCTCGGCTGGCTGCACGTCACGATGCTGGCGGTGTCGCCCGAGCGCCGCCGCACCGGCATCGGCGCGCAGCTGCTGGAGCTCGCCGAACAGTGGGCACGCAGCCGCGGCGCCCTCGGGGTCAACCTCGACACCATCGAGTTCCAGGCCCTCGCCTTCTACGAACGTCTCGGTTATCGCAAGTTCGGGGAGCAGGTGGACAATCCACCGGGCTACACCCGCTACTACCTCGAAAAACGCCTCGACTAAATGCTCCGTTCCGCCAGCGATCCGCGCGCCGTCTCCGCAGCGCGCCGAATGCGCGCCCTCGCCGCCGCCACTCTGCTCGCCCATGGCGCCACGCAAGCCGCCGTGGTCACGCCGCTGAGCTCGTTCGCCGAGCCCGCCGCGCCGGCGCCGCGCGACGTCGCGGCAGCGTCCGGATCGACGACAGCAGGCGCGTCTGGCGACTGCGCACCGCAAAGCCTCCCGGCCGCAGCGCTGGCGCCACCGGCCCTGCTGGGCGCCGAGGACTTCAGCGCTGCGCCCTGCGCCGAGATCGTCGGCGGCATGGCGCAGTTCATGCTGCAGCCGCGCGGCCCGGGCAGCGAGGACATCGAGCCTGCGCAGCTGCGCGTCGAAAGCCTCGACCTGCTCGAGATTCGCGCCGTCGAGATGGAGGCCGTCCGCCGACTGCGCGCACAGGGCACCGCCGGCACCGCGGGGCACGCCGCCGCCTCATCGCTGATGCAGACCGGCGAGGCCCTGGCCGGCGTGGTCACGCGCCCGGTCGAAAGCGTCATCGGCCTGCCCGCCGGCATGCTCCGCGTGTTCGGCCGGCGCGCGACGCGCTACGGCCGCCAGGCCTCGAACGCCGGCGAGCGCGCCTACGAGGCTTTTTCCGAGGAGGCGCTGTTCGACGCCAGTCTGCGACCCCGTGAGGCCGAGCCGCTGCCCCCCGAACCGGAACCGTGGTGGCAGAAAGGCGGCGGCGTCGCGCTGAAGCTCGGCAAGCGTTGGCTCGGCTACAACGCGGCGCGGCGCGAGCTCGGACGCGAGCTCGGCATCGACCCGTACTCCACCAACCCGTGGCTCGATGCCGAAATGGATCGGCTGGCGTGGTCGGCGTTGGTCGGACGCCGCGGCGTTGGTTTCGGTCTCGGACAGATCGGTGGTGCTGCCGGCGCCGTACTCGGCGAGGGCGGCCGCATCCATCGCATGGTGTGGGAGAAACCGCCCGAGGAAGTCGAGGCCTGGAACGTCGCGCGCTTAGGCCCGCTGGCCTGCCGTCCCGAGGTGCAGGACGCATTCTTCGACAACTCGCGCTACAGCCCGACACTGCAGACGCAGGCCGTCGACGCGCTGCTGGAACTCGCCCCGCAGGGCGGCTGCGAGGCTTTCCTCGGCCTGGCCGCCAGCGTCGAGCGTGAGGCCGAAGCCCGCTTCGTCGTCGACGCCCTGCAGCTGCTGGTCGCGGCGCGGCCGCGTTTCCCGACGCGCTTCGAGATTTTCGGCGAAGCCCTGGTGCTGCGCGACGGCGAGGAACGCCTGTGGCTGGCGCTGCCGGTCGACCTGCTGCAGTGGACGCCGGAAACCGCGGACTTCTTCGCCGATCCGGCGCTCGGCCGCGTCACCGACAAGCGACTGCTACTGGCCCGCGACGCCAGCCCGAGGGCGCGCGCGGCGCTGCTGGCCGACGGCTGGGCGGTGATCGAGCAGTCGATCGGGCCGGCACGCGAGTTCAGCCTGCGGCAGCCGCGGGTCGACGCCGGGTTCTGAGCCTCGGCCGCGAGATCGCGGCCGGTGCCTGGTCGTTCAACCCGAAGCAAGAGCGTCGGCAATGCCCACGCTCCGTCTCCTGCCTCAGTTCGCTGCGGGCGGCGCGCCAGCGGCGTCGGCGATGATGCTGCAGAGCTCCTTCTGCACGGCTTCCTTCGACGTCGACAGGCCGCCGGGCAGATTCACCGACACGATGATCGAGCTGTCGGTGTCGCTGTCCGGAGTGACGACCACGTTGATCGGCACCTTCTTCTCCGACATCGACACCGGCTGCGAAGCCGAGATGACGCCGGCTTCGCGCTCCGAACTTTCGATCTGGTAGCCACGGCGAGCCATGCTGCCGTAGACGCGCGAGTACGCGGTGTTCTGCGACGTGCCCGGCAGGCGTGCCGAGGTCTTCATGCTGCGGCCGCGGAAGAAGCTGCCCTCTTGCGTGTAGTTGGCCATGCACTCCGGCGCCGTGTCGGCGACCGCGGCGGCCGGCGCCGGCTCGGCCGGCGCGTCCGCGGCCATCACGGCCATCGGCGAAAGCAGGAAAAAAGCCGCAGTGACGGCAAGTCGGGGGGCGTAACGCATCGGGACACACTCCATGTCGGCGGGATTGCCGAGAGAACTCGGGGATCGGGGGGATGAGGGGGTGCGGCGTTCCCGTCTCCAGCGCCGCGCTGCAACGGTGTGGCCAGTTCAGCCGGCGCTCGCCTCGGGCTCGTCGGCGAGATCATCGTTGCTTGAGCGCACTAGGCGGTACCCATGCTGGTAAATGCCCTCCAGGCGCCATTCGCTGTCGCCCTGCAGGCCCAGACGCTTGCGCAGGCGGCTGACGTAGGTGTCGATGCTTCGCGTGGCCACGTTCGGGCCGACGCGCCAGACCTGCGAGAGGAGGGTCTCGCGCGAAACCACCTTGCCGCGGCGTTGGAACAGGAACACCAACAGGTCGAATTCGCGATCGGTGAGCTCGATCTGCTCGCCGTGGAGGGTAAGGCGACGACGCTCTAGGTCGAAGCCGAAGGGCTCGACATCCTCAATGATGTGCGCATTGCTTAGGGGCGCCGCGCGGCGCATCGCCGACTTGATGCGCGCTACCAGCTCCGCGGCGCGGGCCGGCTTGACGATGTAGTCGTCGGCACCGGCCTGCAGCCCGGTGACGATGTCGGATTCCTGGTCGTTGCCGGTCAGGAAGATCACCGGCAAGGTCGCGTTGGTCTGCCGCAGCTCGCGCAGTAGATCGAGCCCAGACACCCCGGGCAGGTTCCAGTCGAGCAGCAGAAGGTCAATCGATTCCGGACCCATGCGCCGACGGAAATCGAGCTCGGTGCCGTAGTGGAGGCAATCCATGCCCGAGTTCTCGATCATCGTGGCGATGATCTTGGCCTGGGTGGGATCGTCTTCGACGAGTCCGATTTGCAGAGTGCGCGACATGGTCCCCTGGATGGCCGGAACGGGAGGTCCGACACCGCAACATGTTTTACAAGTGTGAATTCTGTCAAGCATCGCGGCCGAGCGGAAGCCGGAGCCCGCCGCCGGCGGTCGCCTCGGCGGTGCCGACGGACGGCGCCGGGGTCGCGGCGGCCCGGCCATAATGCGGGCCCGCCCCGCTCGACCCGACCGCCCGATGGCCGCGAACACCGCCCCCTACCCCGCTCAGGCCCGCTACGCCGCCGAGCTCGCCGAGATCCAGGCCGCCGGCCTGTTCAAGGCCGAGCGCGTCATCACCAGCCCGCAGTCGGCCGAGATCCAGCTCGACGATGGCCGCACGGTGCTGAACTTCTGCGCCAACAACTACCTGGGCTTGGCCGACCACCCGGACGTCATCGCCAGCGCCAAGGCCGCGCTGGACACCCACGGTTTCGGCATGGCTTCGGTGCGCTTCATCTGCGGCACCCAGGACCTGCACAAACAGCTGGAGGCGCGGATCGCCGAATTCTTCGGTACCGAGGACACCCTCCTCTACGCCGCCTGCTTCGACGCCAACGGCGGCCTCTTCGAGCCCCTGCTCGGCGAACAGGACGCGATCATCTCCGACAGCCTCAACCACGCCTCGATCATCGACGGCGTGCGCCTGTGCAAGGCCAAGCGCTACCGCTATGCCAACTGCGACATGGCGGACCTCGAAAGGCAGCTGCAGCAGGCCCGCGCTGACGGCGTGCGCGAGATCCTGATCACGTCGGACGGCGTGTTCTCGATGGATGGTTTCATCGCGCCGCTCGACGAAATCACTTCGCTCGCAGCGACGTACGGCGCGATGGTGCACATCGACGAATGCCACGCCACCGGCTTCCTGGGCGGGACCGGCCGCGGCAGCGCCGAGGTGAAGGGCGTGATGAACAAGATCGACCTCTTCACCGGCACGCTCGGCAAGGCCATGGGCGGTGCGCTCGGCGGCTTCACGACGGGTCGAAAGGAGGCCATCGAGCTGCTGCGCCAACGCTCGCGGCCTTACCTGTTCAGCAACTCGTTGCCGCCGCACGTCGTCGCGGCGGGCATCACCGCCTTCGACATGCTGGCCGAGGCCGGCGACCTGCGCGAGCGGCTGGCCGCGAACACGGCCTATTTCCGCGAGCAGATGGCCAAGGTGGGCTTCGACATCAAGCCCGGCGTGCACCCGATCTGCCCGGTGATGCTCTACGACGCGCCGCTCGCGCAGACATTCGCGGCGCGGCTATTGCAGGAAGGCATCTACGCGATCGGCTTCTTCTTCCCGGTGGTGCCGAAGGGCCAGGCGCGGATTCGCACGCAGATGAGCGCCGCGCACACGCGCGAGCACCTCGACCGCGCGATCGCCGCGTTCACGAAAGTCGGCCGCGAGCTCGGCGTCATCCAGGCCTGAGCGCGTCGACTTCTGCCGTCGTCAGGTGGCGCCACGCGCCTTTGGGCAACTCGCCGAGCGCCAGCGGCCCAATCGCGACGCGAAGCAAGCGCTTTACCGGGAATCCGGCCGCTTTCGCGAGTCGGCGGATCTGCCGGTTCTTTCCTTCGTCCAGCGTGACCTCCAGCCACGTTGTCTTGCCGCCGCTCTTCAGCAGCGACACGGCTTTCGCCGACAGCCGCTCGCCGCCCTCGTCAAGGCCGACCACCATCGCGGCAAGGGCGGCATCGTCGGGCACGCCCTCGACCTGCACGCGATAGGTCTTGTCGGGGCCATGCGCCGGGTCGGTGATGTGCGCGGCCCAGGCCGGGTCGTTGGTGAACAGCAGCAGGCCTTCGCTGGCCTGGTCGAGCCGCCCGACCGGCGCCACCCAAGGCAGTCCAGCGCCGTCGAGGCAGCGGTATACCGTGTCGCGGCCCTTCTCATCGCTCGCCGTGGTGACGAGGCCACGCGGCTTGTTCAAGGCGAGGTAGACGCGCGCTTCCGTGCCGATCGCGCGGCCGTCGACGCAGACCTCATCAACGCCGGGACGCACCGGATGTTCCGGATCACGCACGACGCGAGCGCCCACACTGACGCGGCCTTCGCGCACCCATTCGGCGGCCTGCGTCCGCGACGCCAATCCGGCCTTGGAAATGACACGGGCCACGCCGTGGCGTGGCCCGGTCGGCAGCGGACGGCCAGGGCTTACCCCGGCGCCGCCCTCAGGCCTGGTCGGCGGCCGGCTGTTCCGCTTCATCCTCGTCCTTCGGCCCGAAGCGGAGGCCGACGACGAACATCGCCAGGCCGACGCCCGCCATCACGAGACGGGGCATGACGCCCTCGCCGATGGCGCCGTCGAACCACGCCAGGGCCTTGAACTCGAGACCGACGAGGTTGAGAAGGGCAGAGAAGAAGCCGAGGGCCATCAGCACAGCGCCGATTTGGCCGATCCAGCCGAACACTTTGGTCATAGGAGGTCCTGCGGAAGAGAGGAGGTATTCCCCACGGCCGTGACGCCGGCTGTGGCTCAGCGAGTGTAGCCTTGAGCGCTAGCCCATTGGAGAACCGTCGTGTCCGAGCATCCCGCCTCGCTGAGCTGGTCCCGCAACGGCCGAGAGTTCACCTACGAGACCTACTCGCGCGACCACGTCCTCACCTTCGAGAACGGCCAGAAGAGCCTGGCCTCGTCGGCACCGGGCTTCGTCGGCAACCCGGAGGCGCTGAATCCCGAGACCCTGCTGGTCGGGTCGCTGTCGTCCTGCCACATGCTGACGTTCCTGGCCGTCTGCGCGAAGCGCGGTTACGTCGTCGACGAGTACGACGACGACGCGCTCGGCAAGCTCGACAAGAACACCGAGGGCCGTATGGCGATCACCGAGGTGGTGCTGCGACCACGCGCCGTGTTCTCCGGAGACAAGCGCCCCGACGCCGCTGAGCTTGAGCGCCTGCACGAGCGCGCCCACGTCAACTGCTTCATCGCGAACTCGGTGCGCGCTCAGGTCCGCGTCGAGCCGCGGTGAAGGCCGAAACTTCCGCGACGGCCGGTTCACCGGCTTCTCACCGCAGGCTGCACCAGAATCGACGCATGCCAGAACAGCACACTCCCCCTTTGTCGTGGCGCAGCGCCGTCACCGCCCTCGTCCGCTGGTTCGACACGTCGGCCGCCGACCCCGTCGCTGATCGCGACGCTCAACGCATCGACTGGCTGCGCGTCATTCCCTTCATCGGTCTGCACCTGGCCTGCCTCGGCGTCATCTGGGTGGGCATCAGCCCTTTTGCCGTCGCCGTCGCTGTGGCGCTCTACGCGCTGCGCATGTTCGCGATCACCGGCTTCTACCACCGCTATTTCTCGCACAAGGCCTTCCGCACCTCGCGGCCCGTGCAGTTTCTGTTCGGCGTGGTCGGCGCCTCAAGCGTGCAGCGCGGTCCGCTGTGGTGGGCGGCGCACCATCGCCAGCACCATCGCGCCAGCGACACCGAGGCCGACCCGCATTCGCCAAAGCTCAAGGGTTTCTGGTACAGCCACATGGGCTGGTTCCTGACCCGCGGCGCCTTCCGCACCGACCTCGACGCGGTCAAGGACCTCGCGAAGTTTCCGGAGCTGCGCCTGCTCGACCGCTTCGACATCCTGGTGCCGGTCCTCCTGGCCCTGGGCCTGTTCGCGCTTGGCGGGTGGCTGGAAACCGCTGCCCCCGCGCTGGAGACCAGCGGCCCGCAGCTGCTCGTCTGGGGCTTCTTCGTCTCGACCGTGGTGCTGTTCCACGTGACGGTCACGATCAATTCCTTTGCGCACCGCTTCGGCCGCCGCCGTTTCGCCACGCGCGATGATTCGCGGAACAACTGGTTCCTCGCCCTGCTCACGTTCGGCGAGGGCTGGCACAACAACCACCATCACTACCCGGGCTCGGCACGTCAGGGATTCCGCTGGTGGGAGTTCGACGTCACGTTCTACACACTGAAGGCGATGAGCGCGCTGCGCCTCGTCTGGGACCTGAAGCCGGTGCCCGAGGCCTTCCGGAAGCCAACCGCGGAGGCGGCGTGAGGGTCGCCGTCGTCGGCAGCGGCATCGCCGGCCTCTCCTCCGCTTGGTTGCTCTCCCGCGAACACGAGGTGGTGCTGTTCGAGTCGGAAGCGCGGCTCGGCGGCCACACGCACACGCATGACGTCGAGCAAGCCGGAAAGCGCTACCGCGTCGACACCGGCTTCATCGTCCACAACACCCACAACTATCCGCTGCTGACGCGGATGTTCGACGAACTCGGCGTGGCCTCGCAGGACACGACGATGAGCTTTGGTGCGCAGGTCGAGGCCACCGGGCTCGAGTACAACGCCACCAACCTCGACGCGCTGTTCTGCCAGCGCCGCAACCTGCTGTCACCATCCTTCGTCCGCATGGTTCGCGAGATCCTGCGTTTCTACCGCGAGGCCGGCGCGCTGTTGCAGGACCCCGGCCCCGGGCCGTCACTCGGCGACTACCTGGAGCAGAACCGCTACTCGGCGCTGTTCCGCGACGCCCACCTGATCCCGATGGCTTCGGCACTGTGGTCCTCGCCGTCGGCCACGATCCTCGATTTCCCCGCGAAGTACCTCGTCCGCTTCATGGACCACCACCGCATGCTGCAGGTGGAAGGCCGGCCGCAGTGGCGCGTGGTGACGGGCGGTTCGTCGACCTACATCGAGGCGCTGAAGTCGCGTTGGTCGGTCGACGTGCGCGTCGCCTGCCCGGTGCAGCGCGTCACCCGCGACGAGGTAGGCGTCACCGTGAAGCACGTTGGCGGCGAGGACCGCTTCGATGCCATCGTCATCGCCACGCACAGCGACCAGGCCTTGGCCCTGCTCGGCGACGCCGATGCGCTGGAGCGCGAGGTGCTGGGCGCGATGCCCTACCAGCGCAACGAGGTGGTGCTGCACACCGACCGCCGCATCCTGCCCACGCGCCGCAAGGCCTGGGCGGCGTGGAACGCCTTCGTGCCAGCCGAGCCCGGCGCCGAGTGCAGCGTCAGCTACTGCATGAACCTGTTGCAGGGCCTTGAGTCGCCCGAGCCCTTCGTGGTGACGCTGAACCGCAGTGCGGCCATCGACCCGGCGAAGATCATCGCGACGATGACCTATCACCACCCGGTCTACACCCATGCGAGTGTCGCCGCGCAGGAGCGCCGTGGTGAGCTCAACGGCCGCCGCCGCACGTGGTTCGCGGGCGCCTACTGGGGCTTCGGATTCCACGAGGACGGCATGCGCGCGGGCGTCGAGGCCGCCGCAGGCCTCGGGGTGCGCTGGTGAAAACCGACGGCGGCGATGAACGGATGGCGCCCGCGGGCCCCGGCCTGCGGAGCGCCTTGTACGTCGGCCGCGTCCAGCACCGCCGCTTCGCGGTGGCGCAGAACGCCTTCCGCTACCGGATGTTCCAGCCCTTCCTCGACCTCGCCGAACTCGACCGGGTGTTCGACCGGCGCTGGTTCTGGTCGGTGAACCGCCGCAACCTCGCTGAGTTCCGCCGCAGCGATTTCTTCGGCGACGCGGCGTTGCCGCTCGACGTCGCCGTGCGCCGGCGCGTCGAGGCTGAACTTGGCCGCCCGGCGCCCGGGCCGATCCGCCTGCTCGCCCACCTGCGCTACTTCGGCTACGTGCAGAACCCGGTGAGCTTCTACTACGGCTACCGGGAGGACGGCGAGACGCTGGACTGGATCCTTGCCGAGATCACCAACACGCCCTGGGGCGAGCGCCACGCCTACCTACTGCCGGTCGAGCGCGCGGAGAAGAAGGGCCGCGCCCTGCACTTCGGCTTCGACAAGGCCTTCCACGTCTCGCCCTTCCTGCCGATGGATCGCCGCTACCACTGGGTGTTCACCCCGCCGGGCGACGACCTCCACGTCCACATGGATGTGCTGGCCGGCGACTCGCGCGAGTTCGACGCCACGCTCACGCTGGAACGCAGGCCGCTGCAGGGCAACACGCTGGCTTCATGCCTCGGCGCGTATCCCTTGCTCACGTTCAAAGTGGCGGCGGCCATCTACTGGCAGGCCTTGAAGCTCAGCCTCAAGCGCGTGCCCTTCCACCCCCACCCGAATCCGGATGCCCGCCTGTGAGCCTGCCCGCTGACGCCTTGCCAAACGAAACCCAACAGCATGGCGGCGTGGATCGCTGGCTCCGGTCCCGACTCCTTGAGCGTCTTTCCGGCCTGCGCCACGGCGCGCTGGTGATCAGCGACGCGCTCGGCGAAACCCGCCTCGGCGATGCAGACCCCGCCCCGGGTGCGCCGGTCGCCCGCCTGCGCGTGCACGACCTTGAGGCCTACGCGCGCATGGCCACGGGGGGCTCCGTCGGCGCGGCCGAGGCCTACATGGACGGCCAGTGGAGCTGCGATGAACTGGTCGACCTGATCCGTCTGCTGGTGCTCAATCGCGAGCTCCTCGACGCGATGGAAGGCGGCATGGCCCGCGTGTCGGGCGCCGCGCTGAAGGTCTTCCACGCTCTGCGTCGCAACACCCGCGCCGGCTCGAAGAAGAACATCGCCGCGCACTACGACCTCGGCAACGCGCTGTTCCGGCTGTTCCTGTCCGACGACCTGATGTACTCGTCGGCGCTGTTCGCCTCGCCGGACGAATCGCTCGAGGCCGCCTCGTTCCGCAAACTGGAGCGCATCGGCCGCAAGCTCGACCTGAAGCCCTCCGACCACCTCGTCGAGATCGGCACCGGCTGGGGCGGCATGGCCCTGCACGCGGCGCAGCGCTTCGGCTGCCGCGTCACGACCACGACGATCTCGAAGGAGCAGCACGCGCTGGCCACCGAGCGCGTGGCGCGTGCCGGCCTGTCCGACCGCGTCACCATCCTGCTCGAGGACTACCGCGACCTGGCCGGCACCTACGACAAGCTGGTGTCGATCGAGATGATCGAGGCCATCGGCCACCAGTACCTCGACACCTACCTCGCCAAGTGCGCGTCGCTGCTGAAACCCGACGGCCTCGCGATGGTGCAGGCCATCACCATCGAGGACCACCGCTACGAGCGCGCGCTCGGTGACATCGACTTCATCAAGCGCCACATCTTCCCGGGCAGCTTCATCCCGTCGATCAGCGCGATCACCGGCGCGATGGCGCGCAGCACCGACCTGCGGCTGGTCTCGCAGGAAGACTTCGGCACCAGCTACGCGCTGACGCTGCGCCACTGGCGCGAGCGCTTCATGGCGCGGCTTCCCGAGGTGCGCGCGCTCGGCTACGACGAGCGCTTCATCCGCATGTGGGAGTTCTACCTCGCCTACTGCGAGGGCGGTTTCCTCGAGCGATCGATCGGCGTCTCGCAGCTCTTGTTCGCGAGGCCGATGAACCGCCGCGAGGCGTGGATCCCGGCACCCGAGCGCGCGTGATGTCGAGAGCCTTCCTTATCGCGAACGTCCTGGGCTTCCAGGCCGTGTGGTTCGCCAGCGTGATGGGCGCCGCGAACGGCCTGCCCTGGGCCGGCCCCGTGGCAGCCTGCGCGTATGCGGCGGCGCATCTGGCGTGGACGCCGGACCGACGCGGGGACCTGCGCATGCTGGGCATCGCCCTGCCAATGGGACTCGTCGCCGACTCCCTGCTCGCCATCAGCGGCATCCTCGCTTTCGCGAGCCCGTGGCCGTCCACGCTGGTGGCGCCGGTGTGGATCCTCGCCATGTGGGCCGGCTTCGCACTCACGCTCAACCACTCGATGGCCTTCCTGCGCGGCCGCTGGCTCGCCGCCGCGGTCTTCGGCGCCGTGGGTGGGCCGCTGGCCTATTGGGGTGCCGCGCGCGGCTTCGACGCCGTCGACTTCGGCCTCGGCCTGCCCGTCGCCATGCTCGCGCTCGCCGTTACCTGGGGCGTGGCCATGCCGGCCCTCTATGCGCTGCAGCGTGTCGGTCGCGGCAGCGACGTCCGCCAGGGCGCCACAGCGTGAGCTTCTGGGCGATCATTCTGGTCGCTTGGTTCGGCGCGGCGATCGGCATGGCGGCCGTGTGGGCGTTCTCGATGCGGGTACGCAACGCCGGCTACGTCGACGTGGCCTGGGCTGGCCTGATGGCGCTGGCGGCGATGTTCGCCGGCTTCGTCGGCGAAGGCGATGAGCTACCGCGAATCCTCGTGGCGCTGTTCGGTGGCGTCTGGGGCTCCCGGCTTTGCCTGCACCTGCTGCATCGCGTGCTGCGCGAGCCCGAGGACGGCCGCTACCAGGCGATGCGCGCCGCGATGGGTGATTCCCCGGGGCGTTGGTTTCTGTTCTTCCAGGCGCAGGCACTGGTCGTCGCGCTGTTCGCCATTCCATTCACTGCCGCGGCCGCGAGCGACGCCGACGGCATCGAGCCGATCATGCTGTTCGCCGCGCTGGTCTGGCTGGTGGCAATCGGCGGCGAGACGCTCGCCGACCGCCAGCTCGACGGCTTCCGCCGCGACCCGGCCAACAAAGGGAAGATCTGCCGGGTTGGCCTTTGGGCATGGTCGCGCCACCCGAACTATTTCTTCGAGTGGGTGCACTGGTTCGCCTACGTGCTGCTGGCGTGGTGCGGGCCCTACTTCTGGTGGAGCCTGCTCGGACCCATCGTGATGTTCGCCTTTCTTTGGCGCGTCAGCGGTATCCCGTGGACCGAAGCGCAGGCCCTGCGCAGCCGCGGGGACGCGTATCGTCGCTATCAGCGTGAAGTCAGTGCATTCTTCCCTTGGCCGCCGAAGTCGGCCGATCCCTCCTCGACCTAAGACCTCATGGCGCTGATTGATTTGTGCGAACGCGGCCTCGTGCCGGACTTCCTCACCCGCTACGGCATCCGCATGCTCTGCGAGCAGCGCCTCCGCGATGAACACGACGGCGACCTCGATCGCGCTGATGCCCGCTTCCGCACCCTGCTTTCCGAGCTGCGCGGCAGCCCTATCGCCATCGAGACGGCCGCCGCCAACGAGCAGCACTACGAGGTGCCGACGCGCTTCTTCGAGCTCTGCCTCGGCAAGCGGTTGAAGTACTCGAGCTGCTACTACCCCGACGGCAGCGAGAGCCTCGACGAGGCCGAAGAGAAGATGCTCGCCCTCTACGGCGAACGCGCTGAGCTGAAGGACGGCATGCGCATTCTTGAGCTCGGCTGCGGCTGGGGCTCGTTGACGCTGTGGATGGCCGAGCGCTTTCCGAACTCGCGCATCACCGGCGTATCCAACTCGCGCACGCAACGCGAACACATCCTCGCGCAAGCGGCGGTGCGCGGCCTGGCCAACGTCGAGATCATCACCACCGACGTCAACCGCCTGGACCTCAGCGCGGAGACCTTCGACCGCTGCGTGTCGATCGAGATGTTCGAGCACATGCGCAACTACGACACGCTGCTCGGCAACATCGCGCGTTGGCTGAAACCCGGCGGCAAGCTGTTCGTACACATCTTCTGCCACCGTAGCCTGATGTACCCGTTCGAGACCGAGGGCGAGAACAACTGGATGGGCCGCTATTTCTTCACCGGCGGCCTGATGCCGAGCGCTGACACGCTGCTGCACTTCCAGAACGCGCTGCGCATCGAGCAGCGCTGGGTGCTGTCCGGCGTGCACTACCAGAAAACCGCCAATCACTGGCTGGAGAACCAGGACCGCCACGCTGAGGAAGTGCACCGCGTGCTTTCGGAAGCCTACGGCGCCAAGGACGCCGCCGTCTGGGCGCAGCGCTGGCGGATGTTCTGGATGGCCTGCGCCGAGCTGTTCGGCTACGCCGAGGGCGCGGAGTGGGGCGTGGCCCACTACCGCTTCGTCAAGCGCTGAACCGCCAGTCCAGAAAGAAAAAGGGCGCCCCTGGGGCGCCCTTTTCGTTTCGCGTCGCGATGCGGACTCCGCAGCTCGTGGGCGCCGTCGCCTGGCAGGCCGGCGCGGGCGCCGCCGCCGGTGCGGCGGCTGCCGGCGCGCTACCGCTGGGCTTGCCGGTGGCGACGCGGATGCCGCGCGCCTTCATCCAAGCGTCGAATTCCTCGGCCGTCATGCGGCGGCCGTTCTGCGTCATGTCGAAACGGTACGGCGAGTTGTCGTGCGCCGTACGCGGCACGTAGCCGCTCGACGTCGAGGCCGCCGGCGCCGCAGCGGCGACCGGTTGGCGGACGCGCTGCAGGTAGGCCTGTACCGACACCGGCGACGCCGCCGGATTCGAGACCAGGCCACCAGAAAGCTCGACGGCCGGCGAGGCGTGAAGCGCGGAGACGGCGAGGCAAGCCAGTGCGATGGGAAGAACGTGGCGACGCGCCATGGCGGCAACTCCGTGGAACCGGGACAGTGCCGCGAGCTTACGCAGCGTGCCGCGGTGCGGCAAGCCACGGCTTCCGGTGCGCAAAAGAAAAGCCCGGCTTGCGCCGGGCTTTCCTGCTCCACCGATGACGCCCTTAGTTCTGGACGTTCAGCTCGGTGCGGCGGTTCTTCGCACGACCCTCGGCGGTGTCGTTGGTGTCGATCGGACGGGCTTCGCCGTAGCCGGTCGGGCCGTTCAGGCGCGAGGCGTCGACGCCGTTGCTCGTCAGGTAGTCGAACACCGTGCGGGCGCGGCGCTCCGACAGGCCCTGGTTGTAGGCGTCGGTACCGACGGCGTCGGTGTGGCCGGCGACTTCAACGCGCAGCTGCGGGTACTTCTTCAGGATGTCGATGGCCTCGTTGAGGATCGTCACCGCGTCCGGACGCAGGGTCGCCTGGTCGAAGTCGAAGTTGACGCCCTTCAGGTCGATCGTCAGCGGCACGGCACAGCCGTCCGGACCGATGGCCTGGCCAGCCTGCGAGCCCGGGCACTTGTCGAGGCAGTTATTGACGCCGTCACCGTCGTCGTCCTGCGTCTCGCAGCTGGCCGGGGCCGGAGCCGGGGCCGGAGCCGGGGCGGGGGCCGCAGCGGCCTTCGGGCCCAGCGGCACGAGGAGGATGGCCTTGACGTACTTGTCGGCGAAACGATCTTCCGAGCCGGCGACGATGCTCTGGTCATCGAGCGACATCCGAATGCCCGCCTCGAAGCGCGTGGCGAAGTGCTCCATTTCGGCTTGCAGACCGGCGCCGAGGTCGGCCGTCAGATTGTTGTCCTTGCGCTCACCGGGCGAATTCGGGTTCGGGAACGCGTTGAACTCCTCCTCCGAGCGCATCACGCCGACGCCGCCCTTCAGGTAGGGCCACCAGTTCTTGCCTTCCGTGCGGAAATGACGACGCAGATCGACAGCGAGGCCGTACTGGCTGAAGTTGAGGTCGCTGTTCGAATCGAAGCTCGGATTGGTCGAATAAAGACCGGCGTCCAGCGACCACTCCGGCGAGAAGAACTTGCCGATGCCCAAGCCGAATTCCGGCGCGTTGGACGTATTGCGGTCGTTGTCCTGCAGGTTCACGCCCGCCGAGCCAGTGAGGTACCAGCGGTCATCGTAGTCCTGCGCCATCGCCACGTTGGCGAAGGAGGCGGCCAGCACGGCCAGACACAGCAGATTCTTCTTCATGTTCGACTCCAAATGGGGGAAGGGGCTGCCCTGCAAGCCGAGCCCCTTCCTGGGGTGGCCTTGCCCGGCGGATGTTAACACCGCGCTAAGTTGTGACAAGGCACTCGGGTTCAGACCTTGGGGGGATCTTCACCTCCCGTCAAGGCTCTTGAACATGCGCGCCGCATCACGGCAATCGCGAGGCCGATCCGATGGCGGCCTCGGGCGCCGCTTGTGCACACTCGGCGGGGCGGGCATGCTCGCCCGACCCTACGCTACCGTATTGATGATGACGGCCGCTGCCTTTCCGCACCTCTTCAAGCCGCTTGATCTCGGCTTCTGCACCCTGCCCAACCGCGTACTGATGGGCTCGATGCACACCGGCCTTGAGGACCGCTCGCGCGACTTCCCGAAGCTCGCGGCCTACTTCGCCGAACGCGCCCGCGGTGGCGTCGGATTGATGGTGACGGGCGGTATCGCCCCGAACCTCGTCGGCTGGCTGAAGCCGTTTTCCGGCAAGCTGAGCTGGCCTTGGGAAATCCAGAAGCACCGCATCGTCACGAAGGCGGTGCACGCGGAAGGCGCAAAGATCTGCATGCAGATCCTGCATGCCGGTCGCTACGCCTACCACCCGCTGTCGGTGTCGGCCTCGGCCATCCAGGCGCCGATCAACCCCTTCAAGCCGCGAGCGCTGACCGGTTGGGGCGTGGAACGGCAGATCAAGGCCTTCGTGCGTTCCGCCAAGCTCGCCCGCGACGCCGGCTACGACGGCGTCGAGGTGATGGGCTCCGAGGGCTACCTGATCAACCAGTTCCTGTCGGCGCGCACCAACCAGCGCACCGATGCCTGGGGCGGCACGCCGGAGAAGCGCATGCGCTTCGCGGTGGAGATCGTGCGCCGCATCCGTGAGGCGGTCGGGCGGGATTTCATCCTGATCTATCGCCTGTCGATGCTGGAGCTGGTCGACGGCGGTGCCGCCTGGGACGAGATCGTGATGCAGGCCAAGGCCATCGAAGCCGCCGGCGCCACCCTCATCAACACTGGCATCGGCTGGCATGAGGCCCGCGTGCCGACGATCGCCACCTCGGTGCCGCGTGGCGCCTTCGCGGGAGTGACGGCCAAGCTGCGCCCGCACGTGACGCTGCCGCTGGTCGCCACCAACCGCATCAACATGCCGGGCGTGGCCGAACGAATCCTCGCCTCGGGCGAGGTCGACCTGGTCTCGATGGCCCGCCCGCTGCTCGCCGACCCGGCCTGGGTGGCCAAGGCCCGCGAGGGCCGGGTGGACGAGATCAACACCTGCATTGCCTGCAACCAGGCCTGCCTCGACCACGTCTTCGAGAACAAGAAGGCCAGCTGCCTCGTGAACCCGCGGGCCTGCGCCGAGACCGAACTCGTCATCAAGCCAGCGGCGCAGAAGAAGAAGGTGGCGGTGGTCGGCGCCGGTCCGGCCGGGCTGGCCGCCGCCACGACGGCTGCAGAGCGCGGGCACGTGGTGACGCTGTTCGACGCCGCGCCGGAGATCGGCGGCCAGTTCAATCTGGCGAAGAAAATCCCTGGCAAGGAGGAGTTCCACGAGACGCTGCGCTACTTCGGCACACTCTTGAAGAAGCACGCCGTGGACGTCCGCCTGAGTACGCGGGTCGCGGCGAACGACCTCGCCGACTTC
>JBOFQO010000011.1:0-4845 GCA_051660925.1 Silanimonas sp.
GGTGCGGGTTGGCCATCGGAAAGGCGATGAAGCCGGGCGCCTCGATCTCGCGCGTGAGTCCGGTCAGCAGGTCGCGGACGGCGAGGCGACCCTCCAGCACGAAGTGGAACTGCGCCGGGAGGTCCGGCTGGTCGTAGTCGGCGTCGCCGCAGAGGCGGCCGGAGAAGAACACGCTGGTGCGGAAGCGCAGCAGGCGTACGAGGCGGGACAGCGCGTCGGCACCGTCCAACGCCAGAGACCGGATGGGCGCTGGGGAAAGCATGTCTCTCGATGGTCAAGGGGAAGGAAAGAGCTGCGATGCGCCAAGCCTACGGCGTCTTCGGCCGCAGTGGCCGTGGCCGGGTGCCGCTCATGCGCGCGGCCGGACGGTCTCGGTGCGGAGCACGCGACCGAGCTCAGGCAGGCCGCGGCCGTCGATGCGTCGGGTGACGTGGGCGGCGCGGATCGCCTCGAAACGGTCGGCCACGCAGGCGTAGCCGCAGGCATCGTGGTAATCGACCTCGACCACCAGGTCCCACTCACCGTCCGTCGCGACGTTCTCGATCAATCGGTAGTCGCGGAACAGCCCCTGCGCCACGGCTTCCGCGTCCATCGCGAACCAGTTCGCGACGACGAATTCCGCGAGGCGGTCGCGCTCGCCATCGACGGCCTTTAGGTAAGTGCGTGTGGTGACGGCGACGCCCTCACTGGGCGCGGCATTCGCCACCGGCAAAGCGATGCCCAAAGCAAGGGCGGCCACGAGGAGACCGCGCAGGACAAAGCGGATCGGATGGGGCATTCAGGCTCTCGCCGAGGCACCGTCGGGGCCTTTCAACGCGAACCATAGCGCCCCCGCGCAAGACGGGCGACATCCACGCCGTCGCGGATCGCGCACTTTTCGTCCATCGACGTAACCGTCGTTGTGTCGTGTACGTAGGGTGAGGACGGCGAAACGATGCTCGCGGAGACGCCGTACGCCACCCCTTCCATCGCTTGAGGACACCATCATGAATCGCAGCACCGCTTCCTTCGCTCTCACCCTCGCCACTGCGCTGACCCTCGGCGCCCTGACCAGCGCCGCCGCCGCTGAAGACGCCCCCGCCCGCGGCGGCAAGGAGAAGTGCTACGGCGTCTCCAAAGCCGGTGAGAACGACTGCGCCGCCGGCCCTGGCACCAGCTGCGCCGGCACCTCGACGCGCGACTACCAGGGCAACGCCTGGAAGCTGGTCCCCGCCGGCACCTGCACGTCGATCGAAACGCCGAAGGGCAACGGCTCGCTGACACCGGTCGCCGGCCGCTGATGATCGGCATCGGCTTCAAGCCGATGCACGCCGCGCGCCTGCTCGGTGACGGCGTGGACCTCGATTTCGTCGAAGTCCACGCCGAGAACCTGATGGGCGCGGGCGGGCCGGTGCATGCGCAGCTCGACGCGGTGCGCGCTGCCTTCTCGCTGTCAGTGCACGGCGTGGGCCTATCGATCGGCGGCGAAGGCCCGCTGGATGACGGCCATCTCGAGCGCCTCGCGCGCGTGGTGGCGCGCTTCGAGCCGGCGGCCGTTTCCGAGCACTTGGCTTGGTCGACGCACGGTGGCGTGTTCTTCAACGACCTGCTGCCCATCGCCTACGACGCCGCAACGCTCGAACGCGTTGTGCGCCACGTGCAGCAGGTTCAGGAGCGGCTACAGCGGCGCGTGCTGATCGAGAACCCGTCGACCTACGTCGCACTCGCCGGCAGCGCGATGGAGGAAGCCGACTTCCTCGCCGAGCTGGTGGCGCGCAGCGGCTGCGGTCTGTTGCTCGACATCAATAACGTGGTGGTGAGCCAACACAACCGCGGCGAGTCGCCGGGGCGCTACGTCGATCGCTACCCGCTGCAGGCGGTGGGCGAGATCCACCTCGCTGGCCATGCGGTGGAGGTGCTCGACGACGACACCGTGCTGCGCATCGACGACCACGGTTCGCCGGTCGGCGACGAGGTCTGGGCGCTGTACGCCCAAGTGGTCGAACGCCTCGGCGCGGTGCCGACCCTGATCGAATGGGACACCGATGTGCCCGCGTTCGATGCGCTGGCCGGCGAAGCCTACGCCGCAAGGCGCATCCAGCACCGCCACCTCGTGAGGGCGGCCTGATGCAGGCCGAGTTCGCCGCCGCCCTGTTCGACGCCTCGCGTATCGAGCGCGGCGCCGCGCCGCCGGGCCTCGCCAGCGGCAGCGAGCGCCGCTTCGCCGTGCATCGCAACACGATGATGTCGAGCTTGGTGCGCGCCCTCGCCGACGGCTTCCCGTCCGTCGAGCGGCTGGTCGGCCCCGAATTCTTCGCCGCCATGGCCGCGCTGCACGTCCGCGCCCATCCGCCTCGCCATCCGGTGCTGCTGGCTTGGGGGACGGCCTTCCCCGACTTCATCGAGGGCTTCGAGCCGGTGGCGCACCTGCCCTACCTCGCGGATGTCGCGCGGCTGGACGGCCTGCGCCGCCGCGCCTGGCATGCGCTTGACGTGGCGCCGCTCGACCTCGCGCAGTTCGAGGGCGTCGACGCCGACGCCATCGCCGAGCACCGCATCGCCCTGCATCCCAGCGTCGGCGTACTCGGCTCCGCGCATCCGGCGCGCACGCTGTGGGCCGCGCAGAACGGCGATGACGAGCCAGGTGCGGTCGACTGGCAGGCCGAGACCAGCGTGGTCTGGCGCAGCGGCGGCGCGATCCACGTCGACGCGCTGGACGCGCCGCTGTGCCGCCTGCTCGACCGCGCGCGTCGCATGCCGACATTGGCCGAGCTGCTCGCCGCCGATGCCGACACCGACGCGCCCACCGACGGCCACGCCATCGCATCCGCTTTCGCCACCGCGCTGCGCAGCGGCCTGCTCGTCGACGCCAAGACGCTTGCCGAAGCGACGCGGCAGGCCATCGACGCCACGCTGTTCGACGACTTCCTTCCACCCTTTCCTACGGCATCGACCGACGAGACCTCGCCATGACGACCACCACGCTTTCCGCCCCGGGCCGCTGGCTCGCGCCTATCCACGCGCTGCTGTCGCGCGTTCCCGACAACCTGCTGCTGCTCGCCGCGCGCGTGTTCCCGGCGGCGATCTTCTGGCAGTCGGGTCGCACCAAGGTCGACGGCTTCGCGCTCAATGACTCGGTGGTGTTCCTGTTCGAAGAGGAATACCAGCTGCCCCTGCTGCCACCCGAGCTCGCGGCCACGCTCGCGGCGATCGCCGAGCACGCGTTCCCGATCCTGCTGGTGCTGGGCCTGGCGACGCGACTCTCGGCGCTTGCGCTGATCGGTATGACCGCGACCATCCAGATCTTCGTCTACCCGGACGCCTGGCCGACGCACGGCGTCTGGGCTGTGGCCCTGCTACTGGTGGCGATGAAGGGCCCGGGCGCGTGGTCGCTGGACCGCGCGATCGGCGTGGAATCGGCGCGGTCCTGACCACGCCACGCGTATGCTCGACCGCGGGCCGCTGTGGCCTGACGCCGGGGGGCGAGGCATGACGATCCTGAAGTGGTTCGTGGCGGGTTTCGTGGCGACGCTCCTCTTCCATCAGGGGCTGCTCGGCCTGCTGTACCTGGCGGGCATCAGCCCGCGACCGCCGTTCAATCTCGCCGCGACGGTACCGCTGGGCATCCCGCAGGTGGTCTCGCTGGCGTTCTGGGGCGGCGTCTGGGCGATCGCGCTAGCGCCGCTGCTCGCGAAGTTCACCGCCGCGCGTTGGTGGTGGGCGTGGATCATCGCCGGCGCCATCGGCCCCAGCGTGGTCGCGCTGTTCGTGGTGTTCCCGCTGAAGGGCCTGCCGATGGCCGGCGGCTGGGACCCGACGCTGATCGTCGGCGCGCTGCTGCTCAACGGCGCCTGGGGCCTCGGCTGCGCGGTGCTGCTGCGATTGATGAAGTCGCGTTGAAGACCCCCTGATGACGCCCAAGCCTCCCGTCTCACGGCCCCTGATCGCGCTGCTGCTGTTGGCCGCGGTGGTCGTGACGGTGTGGCTGACGGGCGCGCACCAGTGGCTCACCCTCGATGCGCTGAAGACGCAGTCCGACGCGCTGCGCGCTTCGGTGGCGGCGAGTCCATGGCAGGCGGCGGGCCTGTTCTTCGTCGCGTACGTCCTGGTGGCGGCACTGTCGATTCCCGGCGCGGCGGTGATGACGCTGGCGGCGGGCGCGCTGTTCGGGCTGCTCGAAGGCACGGTGCTGGTGTCCTTCGCCAGCTCGATCGGCGCGACGCTGGCCTTCCTCGTCGCGCGCTTCGGCTTCCGCGACGCACTGCGCGCGCGCTTCGGCGAGCGCCTGCGCGACATCGACGCCGGCATCGCCCGCGACGGCGCCTTCTACCTGCTGACGCTGCGGCTGGTGCCGGCGTTTCCGTTCTTCCTCGTCAACCTGCTTTCCGGCCTCACCGCACTGCCGATGCGCACGTTCTACTGGGTGAGCCAGCTCGGCATGCTGCCGGCCACCGTCGTCTACGTGCTCGCGGGCACGCAGCTCGCGCAGATCCGGAGCTTGAGCGACATCCTCTCGCCCGGACTACTCGGCGCGCTGGTGGCGCTGGGCCTGCTGCCGCTGGTGCTCAAGGGTCTTCTCGGCTGGCTCAAGGCGCGCCGCGTCTACGCCGGGCATCGCCGCCCGAAGGCCTTCGACTACAACCTGATCGCGATCGGCGCGGGCTCGGCCGGGCTCGTGACGACCTACATCGGTGCCGCGGTGAAGGCCAAGGTCGCGCTGATCGAGAAGCACCGGATGGGCGGCGACTGCCTCAACACCGGCTGCGTGCCCTCGAAGGCGTTGATCCGCTCGGCGCGGCTGCTCGCCGAGGCGCGCGAGGCCGAGAAGTACGGCCTGAACTCGCTGACCGCCGATTTCGACTTCGC
>JBOFQO010000012.1:0-2657 GCA_051660925.1 Silanimonas sp.
CCCCCCCCGGCGAGCGTCGCCGCCAGCGACGGCTTCAGGTGCGCCGCCAGCTTCGCGTACAGGCGCTTGCCTTCCGCGAGCTGCGCGGCCTCGCGGTCGACGCTGCCGCGCACGACGAGGACGAACTCGCCCTTGCGCTGGTTCGCGTCCGCCGCGACGGCGCGGGCGATGTCGCCGAGCGTGGGCCCGAGCAGGGTTTCGAAGCGCTTGGTGAGCTCGCGGCCGAGGGTGGCTTCGCGCTCGGGCCCGAAGGCGTCCACGAGGTCCGCCAACGCCTCTTCGATGCGATGGGCGCTTTCGTAGAACACGAGCGTGCGGGTCTCCGACAGCAGCTCGCCGAGGCGCTCGCGGCGGGCGCCGGATTTCGCCGGCAGGAAGCCTTCGAAGCAAAAGCGGTCGCTCGGGATGCCGGCCACGCTGAGTGCCGCGATGGCCGCGCAGGCGCCCGGGACGGCGACGACGGGCAGGCCCGCATCGCGGACGGCGCGCACCAACCGGTAACCGGGGTCGCTGACCAGCGGCGTGCCGGCGTCCGAGACCAGGGCCAGGCTGTCGCCGGCTCGGAGGCGCGCGACCAGCTTCGCGGCCACCTCGCCCTCGTTGTGGTCGTGCACGGCGACCAGCGGGGTCTGGATGCCGAATTGCCCAAGCAGCACCGAGGTGTTGCGAGTGTCCTCGGCGCCGATGGCGGTGACGCCCGCCAGCACCTCGCGGGCGCGCGGCGTCAGGTCACCGAGGTTCCCGATCGGCGTCGCCACCACGTACAGCGTTCCCGCGACGATTTCCGACATCGTGTCCTCCCGGCGGCACGTATCATTCTAGTCCCGGCTCAACGAGATTCCCCCGCATGACCCGCTGGCTCCTCCCCCTCCTCGTCGCCATGGCGCTGGCCGGATGCGCGACCACCACGGTGAAACACGAGGTGTCGCCGGCGGAAACGCAGGCGCGCGCGCTGGACGCGCAGGGCCGCCACGCCGAAGCGGCCCAAGCCTGGCGCTCGATCGCAGCGACGTCGCGTGGCGCCGACGTCGCGATGGCGCGACTGAACGCTGCCGAATCGCTGCATCGCGCCGGCGACCCCGCGGGCGCCCGGGCCGAGCTAGCGGAAGCGCCGCGCCGCCGCCTGCTGCCCGACGACCAGTTCCGCCATGACCTGCTGTCCGCCGGCTTCGCGCTGGACGACGGCCGCGGCGCAGAAGCACTCGCCCTGCTGCAGCAGGACATCGCTGCGGTGCCGACCGGGCGGCTGTCCGACTGGCTGGCGCTGCGAGCCCGTGCCCTCGACGCCGTCGGCGACCGCTTCGGCATGGCGTCGGCTCTCGCGGAACGCGCCGGGCTGCTGCAGGGCATCGAACGCGCCGCGGCGCTGCGCGAAGCCGAGCGCCAGCTCAAAGCCGTTCCCGACGCGGCGCTGGCGCAGCAGGCCGGTTTCCTTGCAAACGACGCGGCCCTGCTGCCGCTGGCCTTGCGCGAAGCGCGCCGTCGCGGCCTGGACATCGCCCGCAGCGTGGCGACGCCCACACCCACGGATCGCCCACCGCCGGCCTCGGACGGCTACCACCCACCGCGACGGATGGCCGTGCTGCTGCCCCTCAGTGGCGAGTTCGCTCCGGCCGGCATCGCCGTGCGTGACGGGCTGCTCGCCGCCTACTACGCCGAGTCGCGCACGCGTCCGGCGATCGCCTTCCACGACACCCGCGGCAAGGTCGACGGTGCGAAGGCCGCACGCGAGCGCGCACTGGCCGAGGGCGCCGACCTGCTGGTCGGGCCGCTCGGTCGCGACGAGGTATCCGCCCTGGCCGCCGCGCCTGCCGAGGGCGCGACCTGGCTGGCACTGAACCGCACGCCGGTGGCCTCGGCCGGCGGCGGCAGCTTCGCGCTCGCCCCCGAAGACGAAGGTGCCGCGGTGGCGCGCCGACTCGTCGAACGCGGCCTGACCCGCGTGGTGGCCATCGCCGAGAGCGATGACAGCGCGCAGCGCGCGCTGGCCGGTTTCCGTGAGCGTCTGCGCGCCGAGGGCGGCGAGCTGCTGGCTGTCGCGCCGATCGACGCACTCGGCAGCAATGCCGCCACCGGGCTCGCCAGGCTGTCGAGCCACGCCGCAACGGCGCAGGCGCTGTTCGTCGCCGCGCGCGCGCCGGCGGTGCGCATCCTGATGCCGCAACGCGAGGCCGCCGGCCTCGCCGCGCTGCCCGTACTCGCCACGTCGCTGGTGCAGTCCGGCGACGACCGGCGCCTCGACCGCGAGCTCGACGGCCTGCAATACCCAGAACTGCCATGGCTGCTCGGCGACCTCGTCGGCCCCGGCGATGCGGAAAGCCTCGCCCGGATGCTGCCCAGCGCGCGCGGCAGCGCCGCGCGCCTGTTCGCGTTCGGCTTTGATGCATGGAAGGTGGCGACCTACCTCGACGCACTGCGCGGCGGCGCGCAGTTGCGTGGCGCGACAGGCGAACTGGCCATCGACGCCGCCGGCATCGTCGAGCGCGTGCCGGCCTGGGCGGAGTACAGCGGCGGCGTGACCCGTCGCGCGTCCGACGGCGCCCTGCTGCCGATCGACGCCGCGCCACCACCGACGCCCTGAGAGAACACGGATAACGCGCATGGAAGCGCAGAACCATCGGACCCGCGCGCAGCGCGTCGGCGATGCCGGCGAGACC
>JBOFQO010000013.1:0-13219 GCA_051660925.1 Silanimonas sp.
CCCTCGCCGCGGAATCGCAGGGCTGAGGCGAGGTCACGAGCTCGCCTGATCGAAACATCCTCGCCGCGCATCCGCTGCGCCCGCACCGCGGCCGGGGCACGAGGCGAATAAGGAGCCCCTGCCGGATCATCAGGCGCAAGCCCGAAGGGCGGCTCATGGATGAGCCGTCGGCCCAAGGCACAGGATGTGCCCTTTGGGCCGAGCGCGCCGGCCGTGGTGCGGGCGCTCCCCGGATCACCGCCTCGGCAACAGCGACGACGGCGCTGCGCCGATGATCCTACGGAAGCTCCGCGACAGGTGCGCGGCATCGGCGAAGCCGGTGGCATGCGCGGCCGACGTCACGGGCTCGCCGCGCCGCAGGCGCTCCACGGCCTCGAGGAGGCGGCGCCACAGCAGGTAGTTGCGCACCGGCAGGCCGGTCGCTTCGCGGAACAGCACCTGGAAGCGGCTCGGCGAGAGGTGCGCACGTTCGGCGAGCGAGCGGTGCGTCCACGACGCCACCGGATCGGCCTCCAGCGCGTCGAGGGCACGCCTCAGCCGCGGGTCGACGGGCGCAATCGTCGCGAGGCCGGGCCAAGCAGCCGCGCACCAGCGCGCGGCCAGCGCCTCGGCGTCGCCGTCCGGATCGCCCCGCGACGCAGCCAGCGCGCGCAGGGCGTCGGTCAACGCGGCATCGGGGGCCTGCGCTTCGCCACCGGCGTCGCGCCACGACTGCCAGGCGCGCGGACCGACGTCGAAGAACAGGTAAGCGATCAGCACCTCGCCGCCGCGGATGCGATGGCGTTCCATCGGTGCGAAGCTCGCGAAGCGGGCGCGCTGCGGCAGCCCACCGGCGCACTCGCAGAGGAACTCGCCATCGAGCGCGACCATGGCCTGCAGCGCGCGATGCGCATGCCAGCCGGAATCCGCCGTCCGCGTCACGGCCATCGCGCGCTCGCGGAAGAAGTGCAGGCGTGCCGGCACGTCAGCGCCGCGGGCGGTAGGTGAGGCGCAGGTCGCCGTCGTCGAAGGCGTGCACCTCGACCCGCTCGAGACCGAAGCGTTCGTCCATGCGCTCGACGCCCAGGCCGCCGAACAGCGGTCGCCCGCGCTCGCCGAGCAGCACAGGCGCGACGTACACGACCAGCTCGTCAATCAAACCGGCGCGCAGGAAGGCGCCCGCCAGCGTCGCGCCGGCCTCCACCTGCACCTCGTTGACCTGGCGAGTGGCGAGCTGCGCCAGCACCGCGAGAAGGTCGAGATGCCCTTCGCGACGCGGCACCGCGAAGCCTTCGACCGTCGGGCCGTAGTCAGGGACGATGTCGTCGGCATGCGCGACCAGCGTCGGTGCCTCACCGTCGAGCAGGCGGCACGCGCGCGGCAGCGCGCCGTGATGGTCGAGCACAACGCGCATCGGCGGCACGACGGCCGTGCCCTCCGGCACGCGCGCGGTGAGTCGCGGATCGTCCGCGAGAACGGTGCCAAGGCCGGTGAGGATTGCCGACGAGCGCGCGCGATAGGTCTGCACGTCGGCGCGCGCCGCCTCGCCACTGATCCACTTCGACTCACCGCTGGCCATCGCCGTGCGGCCGTCGAGACTCATGGCCAGCTTGACGCGCACCCAGGGCCGCCCTTGCCGCGCGCGCATCAAGAAACCGCGGTTCTGCCACTCGGCCTCATCGGCGAGCAGACCGTGTTCGACGGTGACACCGGCGGCCTGCAGTGCGGTGAAACCGCGCCCCGCGACGGCGTGGAAGGGATCGCGCAACGCAGCGACGACGCGCATCACGCCGGCGGCCACCAGCGCATCGGCGCAAGGCGGCGTGCGACCGAAGTGCGCGCAAGGTTCGAGCGTCACGTACGCCGTCGCACCGACGGCGCGCGTGCCCGCCGCGCGCAGGGCGAACACCTCGGCATGCGGCTCGCCGGCGCGCTCATGGGCGCCGCGGCCGACGACGTCGGTGCCGTGCGCGATCACGCAGCCGACCATCGGATTGGGCTTGGTGGTGAACGTGCCCACGGCCGCGAGACGCAGGGCCTCGGCCATATGGCGGCGATCAAGTTCGGAAAACGGCATCCGAGAAGCCTACGGTGCGATCGCCATGACGTCGACGGGCTCGCCGCCGCTGCTCGCGCGCGCCTCGAAGCGCCAGCCGAGACGCTCGTAGAAGCCGCGGTGGTGCGGCGTGAAGAGTCGGACCCTCGCGATACCGGATTGCGACGCGTGCGTGACGATCGCCCGCACCAGGGCTTCGCCCAGACCGTGACCGCGTGCGGACGGTGCAACGAACAGGCTGGCCAGCCACGGACCGTCGAAGGCGCGCAGGTCGGGCGAATCCTCGTCGACCAAGCTCACCGAGCCAAGCAGCGCCCCGCCGGACTCGGCGAGTGCGACGAGGGTGGTGGGCACCGGGCCCGTCGAGCGGGCATTGGCCTGAAGCTCCTGCAGCGCATCGGCCGTCGTCCATCCGGGGAAATAGGTCGACCACTCGGCGTGGTGCCAGGTCGCAAGCGTGGGCAGCCGGTCGCAGACCTCGCGCGCCGGCAGCACGCGCCAATGCACGCTCAGCCCTTCTTCGACTTCGCCGGCTTCGGCGCGGTGTCTTCCAGCGGCAGGTCAAGCGTCTGCGCGGCGGGCAGGTCGCGCTCCAGCTTCTCGATCTCTTCGCGGAAATCCTGCACGTCGCCGAAGCTCCGGTACACCGAGGCGAAGCGCACGTAAGCGACCTGATCGAGCGGCTTCAACTGGTCCATCACGTACTCGCCGACGCGCCGTGACGGCAGCTCGCGCTCGCCGGTCTTGCGTAGCTCGTTGACGACCGCGAAGACCGCGGCGTCGACCTGCTCGGCCGATACCGGTCGCTTCTGCAGGGCCTTTTCGAAGCTGCCGCGCAGTTTGCGTTCGTCGAACGGCTCGCGGCGGCCGTCGCTCTTGATGACCGCCGGCAAGCGCCATTCCACCTGCTCGACGGTCGAGAATCGCTCGCCGCAAGCCGGGCATTCGCGACGCCGGCGAATGCTGCTGCCGTCCTCGGCCACGCGCGAATCGATCACGCGAGTGTCTTCGTGCGGGCAGAACGGGCAATGCATCGATCAGTCGTTCAGCCGTACACCGGGTACTTGCGGCACTGCGCCGTCACGGCCTCACGCACGCGGGCCAGCACGGCGGCATCGGCCGGGGCATCGAGCACGTCGGCGATCCAGTTCGCGAGCTCGATGCAGTCGGCTTCCGTGTAGCCGCGCGTCGTCACCGCGGGGGTGCCGATGCGCAGGCCCGAGGTGACGAAGGGCGAGCGCGGGTCGTTCGGCACCGAGTTCTTGTTGACCGTGATGTGCGCGGCGCCGAGCGCAGCCTCCGCGTCCTTGCCCGAGACCTCGCGGCCGATCAGGTCGATCAGCATCAGGTGGTTCTGCGTGCCACCGGAGACGATCTTGTAGCCGCGCGCCATCAGCGTGTTCGCCATCGCCTGCGCGTTCTTCACCACCTGAGCTTGGTAGGTCTTGAACGCCGGTTCCAACGCTTCCTTGAAGGCGACGGCCTTGGCGGCGATGACGTGCATCAGCGGGCCACCCTGGATGCCGGGGAAGACGATGCTCTGCAGCTTCTTCTCGATCTCCTCGGCCTTCTCACCCGCGCCGGCCTTGCTCATCACGATGATGCCGCCGCGCGGGCCGCGCAGGGTCTTGTGCGTGGTGCTGGTGACGACGTGCGCGTGCGGCAGCGGGTTCGGGTAGACGCCCGCCGCGACGAGGCCGGCGACGTGCGCCATGTCGACGAACAGATAGGCGCCGATCTTGTCCGCGATCGCGCGAAAGCGCGACCAGTCCAGCACCTGCGAATAGGCCGAGAAGCCGGCGATGATCATCTTCGGCTGATGCTCGACGGCAAGGCGCTCGACCTCGTCCATGTCGACGATGCCCTGGGCATCGATGCCGTAGTGCACCGCGTTGTAGAGCTTGCCCGAGGCGTTCACCTTGGCGCCGTGGGTGAGATGGCCGCCGTGGGCCAGCGACATGCCGAGGATGGTGTCGCCCGGCTGCAGCAGGGCCATGAACACGCCCTGGTTGGCCTGCGAGCCCGAGTGCGGCTGCACGTTGGCGTAGTCGGCGCCGAAGAGCTGCTTCACGCGGTCGATGGCCAGTTTCTCCGCCACGTCGACGTACTCGCAGCCACCGTAATAGCGCTTGCCCGGGTAGCCTTCGGCGTACTTGTTGGTCAGCACCGAGCCTTGGGCTTCCATCACGCGCGGGCTGGCGTAGTTCTCCGAGGCAATCAGCTCGACGTGGTCTTCCTGGCGCTGCCGCTCGGCAGCCATGGCCTGGGCCAGTTCGGGGTCGTAACCGTCAATGCGCATGCTGCTCGGAAACATCGGGCGGGGCCTTTGGGCGAAGGGGAGTCGCGATTGTAGCCGCTCCCCTACCCCCGCCCCGCCGGACGGGCCCGGCCCGCATTCGAATGCAGGCCGGGCGGGCGTTCAGGGCAGCGGCGGCGGGGCAGCCCCCACTCGCGTCCAGTCGATGCGCCGCGTCAGCACCATGGTGGCGGCCAGCACGCCGAACAGCAGCACCGCGCCCAGCAGCAGGGCGTGGTCCTCGGACTGCAGCAGGCCGTAGAGCGCACCGTAGAGCGCGGCCAGCAGGGCGGCGAGGCCGAGACCGCGCTTCGCCCCACCCAGCACGCCGGACAGGTAGTAGCCGATCAGCGCCACGCAAGCCGATGCCGCGATCGCATAGGCCATCGCGAAACCGACGTGCTCGGCCAGGGCCAGCAGCAGCAGGAAGAACAGCGCCAGGGCCAAGCCCACCAGCAGGTAATGCAGTGGGTGCACCGCGGCACCGCGCAGCACTTCCAGCAGGAACACCGCGCCGAACACCAGGCCGAGGAACAGGAGCGCGTACTTGATGGCGCGATCGGTCATCAGGTAGCGGTCGACAGGATCGAGCAGTTCCAGGCTCACGGCGGTGCTTTCCAGGCCGGAACAGTGCGTCTCCTGCCCGCAGGCCGCGAGGCGCTGTGGGGCCTGGCTGGCCAGCGCCGACAGCCGCCATTCCGCCGTGAACCCGTCGGCGCGCACCGCACGCTCGACCGGCAGCGCGAACCCGGCAAAGCGCGGGTGCGGCCAGTCGCCCGCCAGGGTCCAGCGGAACGATTCGGCCACCGGCAGCCAGGCCAGTTGGCTGGTACCGGTCAGGCGCAGGCTGGCCTCGGTGCTGATCGTGATGCCGCTCGTGACGATGCCCGGCAGTACGGCCTGCACGCCCTCCGGCAGCCACGCAACGCCCGTACCGGGCTCGGGCTGTAGGGCGGTGCCGTTGGCGGACAGCGAGAGCGCCGTGATCCCGCGATTGTCGCCGAGCCCCATCACCCAGCGCGCATCCCGGATGCGCACCGACTGCTGGCCCGGCACGTCGCGCAGGGCCGGCACGCGGAAGCGCGCCTTCACTGTCGCCGCCTGCTGGAAAATGCGCGCCTCGAACAGCCCGCGATGCCGCGTCTCCGTGCCCAGCGTGGCGTCGACGACGACGTCCTCCGCGGCGACCAGCAGGGTGTCGACTTCGGTGTGGTCGACCGCCTGCAGCGGCGCGCGCTCGTCGCTGCTGATGCGCTCCATCTTCCGAACGACGCGCTCCACCTCCAACCGCAACAGCGGCGCGGTGACGCGCTGCGCGTTCGCGCTGGCCTGGGCGATGTCGGCGACGACTTCATCGGCGCGCTGCTGGCGCTCCTCGACAAGACCGCCGAGCAGGGCCAGGGGAACCAACAGCAGCAGGATCAGGCCGGCGATCGCCAGCAGCTTGCGTCCAAGACGCATGGGTCACCTCACTCACGGAATCAGGAGATCGCAGCTTCGGGGGACCGCCAGGCCGTTGCACGCTCGCTTCGGGGCCGGCGGCGGGCGATTTCGGGCAAGGCCGGGCGCGGCGCCGGCTCAGCCCGCGGCGTCGCGATCGGCGTGCGCCGCCCTCACTTCGGCGGCGAGGCCGCGCAGGCTGCTGCGCGCCATCGCCACCAGCGACAACCGCACGCCGAACTCGTCCTCCACGTGACGGGCGAAGCGCAGCGCCAGTAGCGAGTGGCCGCCGGCGTCGAAAAAGCTGTGGTCCAGCTCCGCGTCATCGACGAGATCGCGCGCGAGGTCGAGCATCCGTCGTTCGACGCTGTTGACGGCGTCGCCCGACGCGCCGCCGTGGGCGGTGGCGGCATGCGCCAGGGCATCGATGGCCGCCTCAGCAGGCCCATCGTTGACGGCGCCGTCGCGATCGACCCCCGGGTCGAAATCGTCGATCGGTAGCGTCGGCGCGGTGAGCGCCTGAGTCAGCAGGTTCAGGTAGGCCTCGAGAAGGGCCGCGGCGCGCCGCCGCTCGAAGCGATCCTCGGCGTACTCGAAGTGCACCAGACCGAACACGTCGAGGTCGACGCTCAAGGACAGGTCGAACTGCGCGCCGCCGTGATCGACGTCGAAGGCTTCGATGCGATGGCCACCGAGCGAGCGCGCCTCGAACGGCACGCTCACGAGGTTGAACATCACGTTCGCCAGCGGCGGCGTGGTCGCCGGGCGCCCCGGCGCCAGCAGGCTGACGAGCGTCTCGAACGGCGCGTCCTGGTCGGCATACGCCTCGAGGGCGACGCCACGCACGCGCTGCACCAGCGCGTCAAAGCCAGGATTGCCGGCGAGATCGACGCGCAGCACGACGGTGTTGACGAAGGTGCCGACCAGGGGCTCGAGATCCAGCCGGTGGCGGTTCGCGATGGGTGTGGCGACGGCGATGTCGTGCTGCCCGGTGGCCTGTCGCAGCAGCAGGTGGAATACCGCCAGCAGCACCATGAAGGGCGTGGCGCCGAGTTGGGCCGCGAGGCGCTTGACCGCGTCGCGGGTGGCCTCGGGCAGCGGCGCACCGACGCGACCGCCGCGTCCGTCGGGCGGCCCCGTGCGGCGACGGTCGGCGGGCAGCGCCAAGGGCTCGACGCCGCGCAAGCGTTCGCACCATCGCTCCACCTGCGCGGCAACGGCGAACTCGCGCGCCGGTGATCGCTGCCAGTGCGCGTAGTCGACGTAGTCGAGCGACGGCGGAGGGAGCGCGCCGAAGCCAGCCGGATCCAGGTAGGCCTGCGACAGCTCGTGCAGCAGCACACCGAAGGACCACAGGTCGCCGATGGCGTGATGGATCGTCCAAAGAAAGACATGGTCATCGTCGTCCAGGCGACCGAGATGCGCGTGGTGCAGCGGCGGTGTCGACAGGTCGAACGGCCGGCGAATCAGCGCCTCCATCCAACGGCGCGCCGCCGCTTCCCGCTGCGGCGCCACGACGCCGCGGAAGTCCTCCACCGACATTGGTGTCGGCATCGGTTCGCCGAGGCACTGCCGAACATCATCGCCAACCAGGGCGAGATGGGTGCGAAACACCTCGTGGCGTCGCGCGACGGCATCGACGGCGGCGGCCAGTCGAGCCGGGTCCAGCGCCCCGCGGAGGCGGAACGCGAAGGCCATGTTGTACGCCGTCGTTTCGGGAGCGAGCTGTTGCACCAGCCACATCCGACGCTGCGAGAACGAGGTCGGGGCGTCGCGCCGATCGACGACGCGTGGGATGCGCCGGACCTCGCGGCCCGCTGCCGGCGCCGCGGGCGCGTCGGTCTTCGTAATCAGCGCCTCAAGGCTGGCCGCCATGCCCGCGAGGTCGGCTTGTGCCAACACCCAGTCAACGCCCACGTCGAGGCCAAGCCGCTCGCCGAGTCGCGATGCCAACTGGGTCGCACGCAGCGAATCACCACCGAGCGCGATGAAGCCGTCGTCCCGCGCGATCGCTGCGACACCCAGCACGTCGCTCCATAGCGCCGCCAGTTCGGCCTCGCGGCCAGCGCGTGGCAGCGGCGCGCCGCCGGCGGTCGTTCGCGGCTCGCCACCGGCGTCCACGTGCAGCACCGAAAGCCGCCCGCTCAGGTAGTCATCGCGACAGGCGCGGCGCGGGATCTTGCCGCTCGAGGTGCGCGGCAGGCTGCCGGACTTCACGAAGACGACGGCTGACAGCGGCAGATCCTCGGCGTCGGCGACGGCGCGACGAACGGCCGCGGCGAGCCGCTGCGGATCGGCGACGCCGCGCTCCAGTTCCTGCACCAGCACCACCGCGTCGCCGCTGTCCGCGTCCACCGCGAAAGCAGCGCCGTAGCCGCGCCGCAGCGACGCATCGACCGACTGCGCACACCACTCGACATCCTGCGGATGGACGTTTCGTCCGCGCACGATGATCAGGTCCTTGAGTCGGCCGGTGACGTACAGCTCGCCGTCCAACAGCACGCCAAGGTCGCCAGTGCGCAGGTAGGGGCCAGAACCCAACGCGTCGAAGGCATCAAAGGTCGCCACGCTGCGCGCCGCGTCGCCCCAGTAGCCCCGCGCAACGCTGTCGCCGGTGACCCATATCTCGCCTTCGACGCCTTCGGCGCAGGCGGTCCGCGTCACCGCGTCGACGATGCGCAGGGTCGTGCCGGGCACCGCGCGACCGCAGGACACCACCGGCCGACCGCCCATGGCGGGCAGCGCGCGAAGGCCCATACCCGCCCCCGGCGACGCCTGGCTGATGGCCAGCACCGACTCGGCCATGCCATACGCCGGTGAGAGCGCCCCGGCGTCCAGGCCGTGCGGCGCGAAGGCTTCGGCAAAGGCCGCCAGCGTGGCGGAATGGATCGGCTCGGCGCCGCAGCTCAACGATCGCAGGCCGCGCAGGTCAGCCTGCCAACCCGGCGTCGCGCGCAGGGCGGCCGTGCAGGCGGCGTAGGCGAAGTTCGGCGCGCCGGTGTGCGTGATGCCGTGCCGACCGATCGCGTCGAGCCAGCGCAGTGGTCGACGCAGGAAGCTCATCGGCGACATCAGCCAAGCGCGCGCGCTGGTGCACACCGGCGTGAGCACGCCCATCACCAGGCCGAAGTCATGGTGGTGCGGCAGCCAGCTCAAGATCCGGGTGTCGTCCGCAATCCCGTGGCAGCGGGCCAGGGCATCGCACTGCGCGAGCACGTTCGTCGAGTCAATCACCACGCCGCGCGGTGTGCCGGTGGAGCCAGAGGTGTACTGCAGGTAGACCGGCGCATCAGGATCGTCCGGCACGTCATCGAACGGGCACGGCAGCGCTTCGAGTCGATCGACGCCGAGTGCGAGGATCGGAATCTCCGGCAGCGCCGTGATCGTGGGCCACGTCGCGGCCATCGCCGGCGTGGTCAACATCAGGCTCGCGCCCGCGTCGTCGACGATGGCCTTCAGCCGAGGCGCGGCGTTCTTCAGGCGTGCCGCGTCCAGCGAGGGCACCGGTACCGCCAGACGCCCAGCCAGCACGCAGGCCCAGAAAGCGCGGACCACATCGAGGCCCGGTGGAAACAACAGGATGATCCGCGCACCCGGCGCGGTGCTCTGAACGAGCTGCGCGGCGAGCGCCGCCGATTCGGCCAGCAGCGTTGTGCCATCGAGCTGTTCACGGACCTCGACATCGTCGCCGAGGAAGCGATACAGCGGCTCGGGGCCGGACGCCTCGCAGCGCCGGACGAACAGCCGGGCCAGCGACGGCCGCTCGGCCGCCGAAAGGGGGAATCTTCCTTGAACCACGAGGAAAGCCGATGCCGGGCGGGAGGGGGGTCCACTTTTCCTCCCGCCCGGAACGGGGTCAAGAAACGCGTGATGGAATTCGCAATTTCCTGTCAATCGGCGGCGATCAGCGGTTGAGGATCACGTCCGCGATGATGCCGGTGGCCACGGCAACCAGCAGCCAGTCGCCGCGGTCGTCGCGGCGCCAGTGGTAACCGCGCGGCGGATGGCGCAGACCGTAGCGGTCGTAGTCGACGACCACGTAGGTCGGCGCCCAGCCGTAGTCGTGGATGCGGTGGCCGCGGGCCCAGCGCGGCGGGCCGTAGTGGCGCGGCGGCGGGGCGTAGCCATAACCCGGGCCGTAGCCGTAAGCCGGTGCGCGATAGACCTCACGGTAGATCACGCGGCCGCGGCGATCACGGTGCCAGTCGCGACGGTCGTCGTAGCGGTCCCAACGACGCTCGTCGCGACGACCGTGTCGGTAGCCGTGGCGGTAGTCGCGGTCGTCCCAGTCGCGGCGGTCGTGCCGCCAGCCGTGACCGCGATGGCCATCGTCGTACCACCCGTGCTTTCCGCGGTCATCATCATCGTCATCGGCCAGGACCGGGGCGCCGAAGCCGGCCAGCACGAGGCCGAGCAGGGCGGGCGCCAACAGGTGCAGCTTCGCGAGCTTCATCGGGGAGTCTCCGGGGTGGACGTGGAGCGAGCATCCCGCCGCCGGCCTGAACCGATTCTTGCCACTCGCGTGAACGCGATGCGTCGTTCAGCGGCCGCTGCCGTGGCCTGCACGCAGACCCGACGGGGTCGGCCGCCGGCGGGCCTCCGGTATACTTCCGCGGTCCCCGAATGCCCCCTCCCGCCGCCGGCGCCGCCGCGGCCGGGCGCGTCTGAATGGAGTGAGACATGCAGTACATCTACACGATGAACGGCGTCAGCAAGACCGTGCCGCCGAAGCGCCAGATCATCAAGGACATCTCGCTGTCCTTCTTCCCCGGCGCGAAGATCGGCCTGCTCGGCCTGAACGGCGCGGGCAAGTCGACGGTGCTGCGCATCATGGCCGGCGTCGACACCGATTTCGTCGGCGAGGCGCGCCCGCAGCCGGGCATCAAGGTCGGCTACCTCGAGCAGGAACCGCGCCTCAACCCCGAGCACACCGTACGCCAGGCCGTTGAGGAAGGCCTCGGCGACATCTTCAGCGCGCAGGCCCAGCTCGACGCCGTGTATGCGGCGTACGCGGAAGAAGGCGCCGACTTCGACAAGCTCGCCGCCGAACAGGCGCGGCTCGAAGCCATCCTCGCCGCCGGCGACGCGCACCAGGTCGAGCAGCAGCTGGAAGTGGCCGCCGATGCGCTGCGGCTGCCGCCGTGGGACGCGGTCGTTGGAAAGTTGTCCGGCGGTGAGAAGCGCCGCGTCGCGCTGTGCCGCCTGCTGCTGCAGAAACCCGACATGCTGCTGCTCGACGAGCCCACCAACCACCTCGACGCCGAGTCGGTGGAGTGGCTGGAGCAGTTCCTCGCCCGCTACCCGGGCACCGTGGTGGCCGTCACCCACGACCGCTACTTCCTCGACAACGCCGCAGAGTGGATCCTCGAACTCGACCGTGGTCGCGGCATCCCGTGGAAGGGCAACTACACCGACTGGCTGACGCAGAAGGACGAGCGCCTGAAGCAGGAAGAGAGCTCGGAGAAGGCGCGCCAGAAGGCGATCCAGAAGGAGCTCGAGTGGTCGCGGCAGAACGCCAAGGGCGGCCGCACCAAGGGCAAGGCGCGTCTCGCGCGACTCGAAGAGCTGCAGGCCGTCGACTACCAGAAGCGCAACGAGACCAACGAGATCTTCATCCCGCCCGGTGAGCGCCTCGGTCAGAACGTCATCGAGTTCAAGAACGTCTCGAAGAGCTACGGCGATCGCGTGCTGATCGACGACCTCTCCTTTATCGTCCCGAACGGCGCGATCGTCGGCATCATCGGCCCGAACGGCGCCGGCAAGTCGACGCTGTTCCGCATGCTCACGGGACAGGAAAAGCCCGACAAGGGCACGATCACGATGGGGCCGACCGTGAAGCTCGCCTACGTCGACCAGAGCCGCGACAAGCTGGAGGGCAACCACAACGTCTTCCAGGAAGTGTCTGGCGGCGCCGACATCCTCAACATCAATGGCGTCGAGATCCAGTCCCGCGCCTACATCGGCCGCTTCAACTTCAAGGGCCAGGACCAGCAGAAGCTCGTCGGGTCGCTGTCGGGCGGTGAGCGCGGCCGCCTGCACCTGGCCAAGACCCTACTGCAGGGCGGCAACGTGCTGCTGCTCGACGAACCGTCCAACGACCTCGACATCGAAACCCTGCGCGCGCTGGAAGACGCGGTGCTGGAGTTCCCCGGCTGCGCGATGGTTATCTCGCATGACCGCTGGTTCCTCGACCGCATCGCGACGCACATCATCGCGTTCGAAGGTGACTCGCACGTGGAGTTTTTCATGGGCAACTACCGCGAGTACGAGGAAGACAAGCGCCGCCGCCTCGGTGCCGAAGGCGCCGCGCCAAAGCGCATCCGGTTCAAGGCGTTGAAGTAAAGAGTGGAGAGGAGGGAGGAAAGCGTGGCGCGCGCCGCGACTCGTTCCTCTCTGCTCGCTCCACCACTCTCTTCTCCTCAGAGGCTCCGCCCATGACGTTCACGACCGCATTGAAGTCCCGCTGGGCGGCTTCTGGGTCCCTGCTCTGCGTCGGCATCGACCCGGAACCGGGGCGGTATCCGTCCGTGCTCGCCGATGATCCGGACCGCGTGTTCGCCTTCGGCAAAGCGGTCATCGATGCCACGGCGGAGTACGCCTGCGCCTTCAAGCCGCAGATCGCGCACTTCGCGGCGCAGGGTGCGGAGGATGCGCTGGAGCGCTTGGTCGCCTATGTGCACGCCAAGCATCCCGGCATCCCGGTGATCCTCGACGCCAAGCGCGGCGACATCGGCAGCACCGCGCTGAACTACGCGCGCGAGGCTTTTGACCGTTTCCGCGCCGACGCGGTGACGGCCAATCCCTACCTCGGCAGCGATTCGCTGGCGCCTTACCTTGAGCGCGCCGACAAGGGCGTGGTGGTGCTATGCCGCACCTCGAACCCTGGCGCAGCAGACCTGCAGGACCTGCCGGTGGCCGGCGCCGGGGGCACAACGCGCCCGCTCTACCAGCGCGTCGCCGAGAAAGCCGCGCGCGACTGGAATGGCCACGGCAACCTGTCGCTGGTGGTTGGCGCCACGTGGCCCGAGCAGCTCGGCGACGTCCGCGCCATCGTCGGCCCGTCCGTTCCGCTGCTCGTGCCCGGCATCGGCGCGCAAGGCGGCGATGTCGAAGCGGTGCTGAAGCATGGCCTCAACGCCGATCGCACCGGGCTGATCATCAGCAGCTCGCGCGCCATCCTCTACGCCAGCAGCAGTGCCGACTTCGCCGAGGCCGCCGCCCGCGCGGCGCGTGAGACGCGCGACGTCATCAACCGCTGGCGCTGAGGTCGCGGAACACGAGGCTCAGCGCCGGAAAGCGCGCGCCATAGCCAGCGGCCAAGCAACCAGCAGCAGCCGCGCCGCGAGCGCGGCGACGACCAGCGGCGCGAGAATCACGGCGACGCCCCGCCCCTCGAAGCGCCGCCAATAGCGCCACAAGCCGCGGTGCTTGTGCCACTCGACGAAGAA
>JBOFQO010000014.1:0-19675 GCA_051660925.1 Silanimonas sp.
AGGCGCTGCAGCGCGTCACCGGCGTGCAGATCACGCGGGTTTTCGGCGAAGGCCAGTCGGTGTCGATCCGCGGCCTGCCGCAGGTGCGCGTCGAAGTGGACGGGCGCACCCTGCTCGGCTGGTCGGCGAAGCTCTCGCCACCGGAGAACGAGCAGCTCGGCCGCAGCTCCGGGCTCGACACCGTCCCCGGTGGCCTGTTCGGCCGCCTCGAGGTCCGCAAGTCGCCGACCGCGAAACAGGTCGAGGGCGGGCTCGGTGGATCGGTGAATCTGGTCACGCCCGATCCGCTCGACTACGACAAACCGGTGTTCTTTGCGCGCCTGCAGGGGACCTACTCGGACGTCTCCGACACCACCGAGCCGGCGTTCTCGGCGATGGTCACGCAGAAGCTGAACGATCGCGTCGGCGTGTTGGTCGCGATCGACGCCACCGAGCGCACCTCGACGATCCAGGCCTTCGAACGCAACAACTTCTTCACCACGGCGGGCCGCGACCTCAACGGCGACGGCACGGCGGATGTCAGCGGTGATCGCCTGCACTACGAACAGTTCACCACCGACCGCTCGCGACTGGGCGCCACGGTCGAACTCGAGGTGCGACCGACCGACGCGCTGACGGTCAAGGGCGAGCTGATCTACTCGGAAATGGAAACCGCGCGCGAGCAGGACTTCCTCGCCTGGCGCTACGCCGGCCGGGCGGTGACGAACCCGGTGTTCGACGGCAACTTCATCGTGGCCGGCCGCTCGACGGGCACGCTGCAGCAGGCCGGTCTGTACCGCGCGGAGCCCACCGAGAGCCTGCTCGGCGCGCTGAGCGTGGATTGGCAGGAGGGCGCCTGGGGCATCAGCGCCGACCTGAGCTACAGCGAAGGCACGCTCGACCAGGTGATCCGCCAGATCACCCTCGACAGCATCAACCGCAACGTCGTCGGCGACTTTGACTATCGCGGTGGCGCCATGCCCAGCCTGGTGTTCGTCGGCTTCGACGCAGCGAACCCGGCGAACTACCGAGCCAGCCAGGTCCGTGCGAACCGCCTCATCGGCGATCTCGACGAGCTCGCCGCGAAGTTGGACATCAGCTACTACCCGGAGTCGACGCTGGTCACTGGCCTGCATGCCGGCATCCGCAGCCGCACCCTGACGTCTTTCGTCGAGGCGAGGCGCAGCCAACTCGTGCCAACCGCCACCGAGATCGCGCCGTTCATCACCGTCACCGATCCGTCGGCCTTCCTGCCGGACATCGGCGGCACCTTCCCGCGCGGCTTCGTCACCTCCGTCATCGCACCCGACTGGGTGCTGCAACGCGTCGGTGGCAATCCGCTCGACCCGAACGCAGCGCGCGACTACGACCTCACCGAGGATTCGACCGCGCTCTACGTCATGGCCGATCTCGAAGGTTCGCTCGGCGAGATGCCGTGGCGCGCCAATGCGGGCTTGCGCTGGGTTGACACCGATCTTGAGGTGGATACGTTCCTCGAAGTGACCGGCGGCCGACTGGTGCCGGTGCGGGACACGAACGCCTACGACGTGTGGCTCCCGAGCGCGAACATCGCCTTCAACGTCACCAGCGACTTTCTTGTGCGCTTTGCCGCCAGCCGAACGATGCAGCAGGCGGGCATCCGCGAGCTCGCGCCGTCGATCTTCGTGAACCTGACGAACCGCACGGCCACCGGCGGCAACGCGGGCCTCCGTCCAACGCTGTCCGACCAGGCCGACGTCAGCGCGGAGTACTACTTCAGCGAGGATGGGCTGCTCTCCGGCGCGCTCTTCTACAAGGACGTCACCGATTTCATCGCCAACGAGACGGTGTTGCAGACCTTTCCGGGCTTCGAGTCGCTGGGCCCCATCCCATTCACCCGACCGGACAACATCGGTGCCGCCACGGTGAAAGGCTTCGAGGTGGGCTACCAGGACTTCTTCGACGGACTGCCGGCCCCGTTCGACGGCCTCGGGCTGATCGCCAACTACACCTTCTCCGACGCCGAGGACGACCAGGGGAATCCGCTGGTCGGCGTCTCGAAGAACAGTCTCAACATCAGCCTGCTCTACGAGAAGGGCGCGCTGTCGACGCGCCTGGCATACAACCGTCGTGACGAGGCGGCGTTCTCGTTCACCGAAGGACGGCCGGATTTCGTCGACGGCATCGCCCAGCTCGACTTCCAGATCGGTTGGAAGTTCAACAGTCGTTGGAGCATGCAGTTCCAGGCCGCGAACCTCGTGCCTGAGGACTCGGCGGCGGTCGAGTACAGCCAGATCGGACCCGTCGCGCTGAACAGCTACGCGCTCTCGGAGCGACGCTTCTCGCTCAGCTTGCGCGGACGGTTCTGACCGGCATGTGCAACGACGCCCTCCGCGCCCTGCCGCTCGCCCTCGCGATCGCCTGCGGCGTCGCCCCCGGTGCGACCGCCGCGACGGACGGACCTCCGCAGATCCTCGCGGACGCCGACGTGCGCGAGGCGAACGCGCTGCCGGACTTCTCGTTCGCCGGCTATGGCTTCGGCCTCGCGACGTGGCATCCACCGGCCGATGCGACCGTCATTCTCGCCAGTGCGCATGGGGTCGATGGTGGTGATGACGTCGACGACAGTCGAGCGCTGCGCGCTGCCTTCGCCGCGGCGCATGCGGTCGACGGACCGGTGATCCTGCGCCTGCCCGCGGGGCGGTTGATCGTCAGCGCCATCTTGGGGATCGAGCGCAGTGAGTTCACGCTCGAAGGCGCCGGACCCGGCGAGGGCGGAACGGTTCTGGCGTTTCCTCGGCCCCTGCGGTTGGTGGACCGCTCGAACCGGCTCGACGCGCTTCGCGAGTACCTGCGCATCAATGACAAGCGCCAAGTCGAGCCGGCCCGCAACATCGACCTTCCGTTTTCACCCTACAGCTGGACCGGCGGGTTCGTCTGGGTGGCCAAGCCGCGCGGTGACGCACCGGAGGAACCCACGACCGGGCTTCGCGACGGCCGTTTCGGAGGATTCGACGTCGAACTCGTCGAAGGGCATCGGTACCGCGTTGGCGACATCGTCAGCATCGAGTGGTTCCCGCGCGACGGCGAGCGGAGTGCCCTGCTGGGCTCGCTCTACGGCGAAGCGAGGCGTGGCGTGGGCAAGCGGCACTTCGAGGACCCGGACCGCGCGGTGGTGGTGCAGACGACCCGCATCGAAGCGCTCGATGGACGACGCGCCCGGATCGCCGACCCGCTGCTGCACGACATCCGCGACGACCTGCCGGCCCGCCTGCGCCCCTGGCGCGGGCTGCGCGAGGTCGCCATCCGCGACATGGCCTTCGAGTTTCCGCCGGGCGAGGCCTTCGGCCATCACCTTGAGGAAGGCTGGAACGCGATCCACTTCGGCGACGTCTTCAACGGCTGGATCGACTCTCTGCGCATTCGCGATGCCGACAGCGGCATCCTCACCTACGACAGCGCCTCGCTGACCATCCGCGACGTGCGGACGGAAGGCGAACGCCGGGCGCACTACGCGGTCCACCTGGGCAGCGTGCACAACGCGCTGGTCACCGGCATCGACGTGCGAAACCGGGTGATCCATCCCCTGAGCTTCAATACGCAGTCGACGCGGTCGGTGTTCCATCGCTCGACCGTCTGGCGCGATGCCGTACTGGACCAACACGCCGGCGCGAACCACCAGAATCTCTTCGACGACGTGCGGCTGCACGTGGTCGCCACCGCGAGCGCCGACGGTCCGGCGTACGCGCTGTGGGATGGCAGCGGTGCGGCGTACTGGCAACCGGGCCACGGCCGCCTGAACACGCACTGGAACCTGCGCGTGCACGTCGACGCCGGCGCAACGGCCGACCAGCCCGTCCTGCTGACCGGCCTCGACGAAGGCCCCGACGCACGCATCGTCGGGCTCTCGGGCAATCGCCGCTTCCGCATCGACTATCGGCCGACGCCCTACATCGAGGGGCTCAATGAGCGCGCCGAGGCGGTGCCGTCGCTGTACGAGTGGCAGCTTTCAATTCGGCGCCAGCGTGTTGCCGAATCGATGCGCGGATCACCGCGATGAACGGCCTCGAGGGAATCGAATCGGCGGAGGCCAGCGCCGCCGTGGCGGCACGCTTCGTCGAGGCGCGGCGCGCGGCGCGTGCCTTGCCGCAATACCCGGGCGCACTGCCGCGCTCGCTCGACGAGGCCTACGCCCGGCAGGACGCCGCCATCGGCCTCTGGGGCGAACCGGTGCTTGGCTGGAAGGTGGGCCGCATCCCGGAGGCGTGGGTCGAATCCCTCGGCGAGGACCGATTGATGGGCCCGGTGTTCGCCAGCCGCCTTCAGTGGCTCGAAACGGGCGACGAACTGACCTTCCCGGTGATCCGCGGCGGCTTCGCGGCCATCGAGGCGGAGTACATCGTCGTGCTCGGCAACGATGCCGACCCAAGTCGCACCGACTACACGCCGCTGGACGCGGCGAGCCTCGTGCGCGGACTGCACATCGGCGTCGAACTCGCGGGCAGTCCGCTGCCGACGATCAACGAACTCGGCCCGCCCGTCGTCGTTTCCGACTTCGGCAACAACGCCGGCGTCTACGTCGGTCGCGCCATCGAGGACTGGCGCCAACGCGCGTGGGCACGGTTGGTCTGCGCCACCTGGATCGACGGCCGCGTGGCCGGTCGCGGCGGGGCGCTCAGCCTGCCGGGCGGCCCGCTGGCAGCGCTGGCCTTCGCACTGAACCGTGGCGCGCGGCGCGGGTGGCCGCTGAAGGCGGGAATGATCGTCTCGACCGGTGCGGCGACGGGCATCCACGACATCCTGCCGGGGCAACGGGCCTTGATCGGTTTCGAAGGGCTTGGTGACCTGACCGGGCGCGCCTTCGCCGCGCAGCCGATGGAGGGGGTTCCGTGACGCATCGCGGCGTCCCCCTGGTGCCACGCCGCCGCTTCCTCGGTGCCTGCGGCCTCGCCGCCGCGGCCGCGGCGCTGCCTGGCGCAGCCATGGCGGAGGCAGCGACGCTGACGGCGACCGACGTGCACGTGAGTGAGTATCCGACCGTGCAGGCGACGCGATGGTTCGGCGAGCGGCTGGCGGACGAGACCGACGGGCGCCTCGGCCTGCGGCTCTACCACTCCGGCCAGCTCGGTCGCGAATCCGACCAGGTCGACATGGCGCGCTTCGGCGCCATCGACATCACCCGCGTGTACAGCGGCGGGCTGCACAACGCGTTTCCATTGACGGCCGCGCTCGGCCTGCCCTACCTCATCCGCTCGAAAGCCCACCTGCGCCGCGTCATCGACGGCCCGGTCGGTGCCGCCGTGCTGGCCGGCTTCGAAGCGCGAGGACTCATCGGCCTCGCGCTCTACGACGGCGGGTCGCGCAGCGTCTACAACACCCGCCGCCCGATCGTCGTGCCCGCGGATCTGAACGGCTTGAAGCTACGGGTGCCGCCCTCGGACCTGTTCATCGCGTTGATGCGAGAGCTCGGCGCAAACCCCACACCGCTGCCGTTCGGCGAGGTGTTCTCGTCGCTGCAGACGCACCTGATCGACGGCGCCGAGAACAACATCAAGAGCTTCCACAGCAGCCGACAATTCGAGGCGGCACGCTATTGGTCAGAGACCGGGCATTCGTGGGCGCCCGATGTTCTGGTGATGTCGAAACGCCGCTTCGACACACTCCGAACCGACGATCGCGAGCGCGTCCGCCGCCTCGCCGCCGAGTCAGTGACCGTGATGCGCGAACAGTGGGACCGTGCCGAGGACGCCGCCCGCGAGGCCGTGCGTGCCGCCGGTGTTGCCTTCAACGCCGTCGACCACACCGCCTTCGAAGCGGCCGCTCGCCCGCTCCGCGCACGCTACGCCGCCCACCCGGGCATCGGCCCGCTGATGGCACGGATTTCCGACGAAGCTGACGCTAACGAGGCCGACGCATGAGCACCGCCGCAGCCGGGCCCACGGCAACCGTTCTCGACCGCGTCGCCATCGGCGCCACGGCCGTTGCCGCTGTCGGTCTTGCCGGCATGGTGACGGTCCAGGCCTGGCAGGTGATCGCGCGCTACGTGCTCAACGACTCGCCGTCCTGGACCGAACCCGTGACGCTCGTGCTGCTAAGCACGACGCTGAGTTTCGGCGCGGCCGCAGGCGCGCATGCGCGCAGCCACTTCGCATTCCCGCTACTCGTCCGCCTGCTTCCGGTGCCAGCACAGCGCGGCTTCGCGCGGCTTTCGGCGGCCGTTGTCGGCGGGATCGGGGGGCTTCTGGCCGTCGGCGGTGGCCAACTGATGCTCGATGGGCTCGCAGTGAAGATGGCCGGAGCACCACTGCCGCAGGGCGCGGCGTTCCTGCCACTCTGCCTCGGCGGCGCGTTGATGCTGGTGTTCGCCCTACCGCAGCTGCGGAGCCCCACGCTGGAGGCGAACTGATGGCCGTCGCCCTGCTGTTCGGCCTGTTCTTCCTGCTTCTCCTCGTCGGCGTGCCGGTGGCTTACGCGTTGGCCGCCGCGGCGGTGGCGACGGTGCTGATTCTTGATCTACCAGTCATCGTCGCCGTGCAGCAGATCGCGGCCGGCGCGGGGACCGTGTCGCTGATCGCCATCCCACTCTTCATCTTCACTGGGGAGCTGATGCTTCGCGGCGGCATCTCCGAGCGTCTGATCCATCTTGCGTCGGCGATGGTGGGCCACCTCCGCGGCGGGCTCGGCCAGGTCAACGTGCTGTCGAATCTGTTCTTCGGCGGCGTCTCGGGCTCGGCCATCGCCGATGTCTCCGCGGTCGGTGGCGCAATGATTCCGCAGATGGTGAAGCGCGGCTTCGATCGCGACTTCGCCGTCAACATCAGCATCAGTGCTGCGCTGGTCGCACTGCTGGTGCCGCCTTCGCACAACCTGATCCTTTTCTCTGCAGCGGCGGGCGGCGGCATCTCGATCACCGACCTGTTCGCCGCCGGCATTGTTCCTGCGCTGATGATGACCGGAGCAATGATGCTCACCGGTTGGGCCATCGCCCGGAAGCGCGGCTACGCCGTCGAGAAGTTTCCCGGCGTCCGCGAGCTGCTGCTGCGTCTAGTAGCAGCGGCCCCCGGCCTGGCCCTGGTGCTCCTGATCTTCTTCGGCATCCGTTCCGGGGTGTTCACCGCCGTCGAGAGCGCGGCCGTTGCCGTGCTCTACGCGCTGGTGATTACCGTCCTGGTCTACCGGTCCCTTCGCGCCGCAGCGCTTCGCGACGCGGTGATGCATGCGGCGCGGACGACCGGCAGCATCCTGTTCGTGATCGCCGCCGCGGGCCTGTTCGGCTGGCTGCTCGCCTTTCTCGAAGTGCCCGCGGCCGCGGTCGCCCTGCTGCAGGGCATCGCCAGCGAGGGCTGGACGGTGCTGCTGCTCATCGTGCTCGCCCTGCTGCTGCTCGGGACGTTCATGGACCTGGCACCCTTGATCCTGATCTGCACGCCGATCTTCCTGCCCGTCGCCAAGGCCTTCGGCATCGCGCCGGTGCACTTCGGCATCGTGCTGATCCTTGCCGGCGGCATCGGACTCATCACGCCGCCGGTCGGATCGGTGCTGTTCGTCGGCGCGGCCATCGGCCGCATCGAGGTCGCGCAGACGCTTCGGACCATCTGGCCGTTCTATCTCTCGGCCGCCACCGTCCTGTTGGCCGTGGCCTTGCTTCCTGCGCTATCGCTGTGGCTGCCCGCCACGTTGCGGTGAGCGTCGTACTCGTCACCTGCGCCCGCGGCCGCTAGCATCGGCGGATGCCCACGCCCCGAACGCCGAAGCGCAAAGCCCCTGCCGAAGAGCGCCCGACCGGCCGCGCCACCATCACCGACATCGCGCGGCTCGCAGGGGTCTCGAAGAAGACGGTGTCGCGCGTCATCAACGGCTCGGCCCTCGTGCGCGGCCCGACGCGCGAGAAGGTGCAGGCGCTGATGGACGAGATGGGCTACACGCCCGACCCGCAGGCCCGCGGCTTGGCGTTCCGCCACGCTTTCCTGATCGGCCTCGTGTTCGACAACCCCACGGCGCAGTACATCGTCAACATCCAGTACGGCGCGCTGGATGCGCTGCGTGGCTCCGGTTTCGAACTCGTGGTGCACCCTTGCGACAGCAAGAATCCCGACTACATCGCCGATGTGCAGCGCTTTGTGCAGCGGCAGAAGCTCTACGGCGTCGTCCTCGTGCCTCGCGCCTCGGAAGACCAGGCGCTCGCCGAGGCCCTGCAGTCGCTGGGTGTCCGCTACACGCGCATCGCCTCGGTCCCGCTTGACGAGCCCGGTCGCATGGTGCTCACCCACGACCGCCGGGCAGGCGCCGAAGTCGCCGAATACCTCGAATCGCTCGGCCACCGACGTTTCGGCCTGATCACGGGCCCGAAACGCTATCGATCGGCGATCGAGCGCGGCGGCGGCTTCGTCGAAGGGCTGGCGCGGCGCGGCATCACCCTGCCGGACAGCCACATCTACGAGGGCGGCTACACCTTCGAATCGGGCGTCGCCGGCGCCGAGGCCCTGCTCGCGCTGCGCCCCCGCCCCACCGCCATCTTCGCCTGCAACGACGAAATGGCCGCCGGCATCTACAAGGCCGCACAGCGCATGGGCCTGTCGATACCGCGCGACCTCTCGGTGGTGGGCTACGACGACAGTCCGCTGGCACGCCAGCTCTGGCCCGCGCTGAGCACGATCCACCTGCCGGTGCGCGAAATCGGCCGACAGGCCGCCGGCCTGCTGCTCTCGAAGGAGTGGCCCCGCGCGCTGGAGCCGGGGGCGGCAGTCACCATCCACCCGCACCTTGCCATTCGCGATTCCGCCCAGCCGCCGCGGGCCTGAGCCCCTGATTCCACGAAACCCGCATCGGCGCTAGGATGACACCGGTAGTCATTTCTTGAGGTCCGAGCCCAGCCATGAGGCACCCGTTCTCTCTCGATGACCACGTTGCCCTCGTCACCGGCGCCAACAAGGGCCTCGGGCAGGGCATCGCCCTCGCGCTCGCCGCCGCCGGCGCTGACATCGTCGCGGTGAGCACGTCAAACGCCGACGACACCGGTGAAAAGGTGCGCGCGCTCGGGCGCCGCTGCCATTTCATCGCGGCGGATCTGTCGAGCACCGCGCCGATCCCCGCGATCATCGATGGCACGCTGGCCGCGTTTGGACGCCTCGACATCCTGGTTAACAACGCCGGCATGATCCGCCGCGCCGACGCGGTCGACTTCACCGAAACCGACTGGGACGCGGTGATGGACGTGAACCTGAAGTCGGCGTTTTTCCTCGCGCAGGCGGCCGGCCGGCACTTCATCGCCCAAGGCCGCGGCAAGATCATCAACATCGCGTCGATGCTGAGTTTCCAGGGCGGCATCCGCGTGCCGTCCTACACGGCTAGCAAATCGGGCCTCGCCGGCATTACCAAGCTGCTCGCCAACGAGTGGGCGGCGAAGGGCGTGAACGTCAACGCCATCGCCCCCGGCTACATGGCCACCGACAACACCGCCGCGCTGCGCGCGGACGAGAACCGCAACCGCGACATCCTCGCTCGCTTGCCCGCCGGGCGCTGGGGCGAACCCGCCGACCTCGGCGGCGCCGCGGTGTTCCTGGCCTCGGCGGCGTCGGACTACGTGCACGGCGTCGTGCTGCCGGTGGACGGCGGCTGGCAGGCCCGCTGACAACGCCGACACGCCTTCGCTCTCCTGCCCTCGCCGGCGCCATCACAGGACACGATCATGAAAATCGCGCTGATCAACGAGAACAGCCAAGCCGCCAAGAACGACCTGATCCACACCGCGCTTAAGGCCGTGGCCGAGCCGCTCGGCCACACGGTGTTCAACTACGGCATGTACTCGCCCGACGACAAAGCGTCGTTGACCTACGTGATGAATGGCCTGCTGGCCGGCATCCTGCTGAATTCGAAGGCCGCCGATTTCGTCGTCACCGGCTGCGGCACCGGCGTCGGCTCGATGCTCGCCTGCAACGCCATGCCCGGCGTGTTCTGCGGACTGGTGGTCGACCCCACCGACGCCTTCCTGTTCGGCCAGATCAACGACGGCAACGCCATCTCGATGCCCTACGCCAAGGGTTTCGGCTGGGCCGCCGAGCTCAACCTGCAGGACTGCTACCGCAAGCTGTTCGAGGGCGAACGCGGGCTGGGCTACCCGAAAGAGCGCGCGACGATCATGGCCCGGAACCGCAGCATCCTCTCGCAGGTGAAGGCGGTCAGCTGCCGGGACATGCTCAGCGTGCTGAAGGGCGTCGACCCGGATCTGGTGAGGGCGGCCACCGCCGGCGAGAACTTCGACGCGCTGTTCTTTCCGAACTGCCAGGACGACGGGATCGCGGGGCATCTGCGCGGCCTGCGCTGAGCCGGGGCACGACGCCGCCGCCGCATCCGACGCCCGAATTCGAATTCAAACGGCTGCGATCTCCGGGGATCTCACCGCCAAAGCCTAGACAGCCGACTCTAGCGCGGGCAGTCTGTGCGCCTTGCCCCTCCCCGGCCTACTCCCGCGTCATGGCGTCGATCCTCGTCCTGCACGGCCCCAACCTCAACCTGCTCGGCACCCGCGAGCCGGAGGTCTACGGCCACGACACGCTCGAAGCCATCAACACCCGGCTGAGCCTGCGCGCCGGCGCCGCCGGCCACGACCTGGTCGCGTTTCAGAGCAATGCCGAGCACGCCCTGATCGAGCGCGTGCAGGCCACCCGCAGCGACGGAACCAGTGTCGTGCTGATCAACCCGGCGGCCTTCACGCACACCTCGGTGGCCCTGCGCGACGCCTTCGCCGCCGTGCGCACGCCGTTCATCGAGGTGCATCTCTCGAACCCGCATGCCCGCGAGCCGTTCCGACAGCACAGCTACCTGTCCGACCTCGCGATCGGCGTGGTCTGCGGCTTCGGTGCGCAGAGCTACCTGCTGGCGCTGGAAGCCGCCCTCTCCCGACTGGACGCCGACGCCCGCCGCGACGCTCCGGCGCGCTGAGCGCCGCGCACTCGCTCCTCCTTCCTCGCTCCACCACTCTCTTTCCTTCCCCCTTCACCGCCCGCGAGCCCGCCCATGGACCTCCGCAAAATCAAGGCACTGATCGACCTGCTCGAGAAGTCGAACCTCACCGAGATCGAGATCAAGGAGGGCGAGGAATCCGTGCGCCTGTCGCGCGCCAGCCGCGCCGCGCCGATGCCCACCTACGTCCAGGCCGCGCCCGCCGAACACGCACCCGCACCGGTCGCGCACGCCGCGCCGGCCGCCGGCAAGGCCCCGGCCGCCGAGCACGCCAGCGAATCGCACGGCAAGGCGCCGAAGGACGTGCCGGACGGCCACACCATCCGCTCGCCGATGGTCGGCACCTTCTACGCCAGCCCGAACCCGGACTCGCCGGCCTTCGTCAAGGTCGGCCAGACGGTCAAGGCCGGCGACACGCTGGGCATCATCGAGGCGATGAAGATGTTCAACCCGATCGAATCCGACGTCAGCGGCACGGTGCGCGCCATCCTGGTGCACAGCGGCCAGCCGATCGAGTTCGATGAGCCGATGTTCGTGATCTCCTGAGCGAGACGACCATGCTCAAGAAAGTCGTCATCGCCAACCGCGGCGAAATCGCGCTCCGCGTGATGCGCGCCTGCCACGCGCTGGGCATCCAGACCGTGGCCGTGCACAGCACCGTCGACCGCAACCTCAAGCACGTGGCCATGGCGGACGAGTCCGTCTGCATCGGGCCCGCGCCGTCTGCCGAGAGCTACCTCAACATCCCGGCGATCATCGCCGCGGCCGAGGTGACGGATGCCGACGGCATCCATCCGGGTTACGGCTTCCTTTCGGAGAACGCGACCTTCGCGGAACGCGTCGAAGCCTCAGGCTTCGTGTTCATCGGCCCCACCGCCGATGTCATCCGCATGATGGGCGACAAAGTCGAAGCCATCCGCGCGATGAAGGAGGCCGGTGTGCCCTGCGTGCCGGGGTCTGGCGGCCCGCTCACCGAGGACGAGGACGAATCGCTGCGGATGGGCCGCGAGATCGGCTATCCCGTCATCATCAAGGCGGCGGGCGGCGGCGGCGGCCGCGGCATGCGCGTGGTGCGCGAGGAAGGCGCGCTGCTCGCCTCCATCGCCACCACGCAGGCCGAGGCCAAGGCCGCGTTCGGCAACGGCATGGTCTACATGGAGAAGTTCCTCGAGAACCCGCGCCACGTGGAAATCCAGGTGTTGGCCGACGGCCAGGGCAACGCCATCCACCTGGGCGAGCGCGACTGCTCGATGCAGCGCCGCCACCAGAAAGTCGTCGAGGAAGCACCGGCGCCAGGCATCACCGAGCAGCAGCGCGCCGAGATCGGCCGCGTCTGCACCGAAGCCTGCCTTCGCATCGGCTACCGCGGCGCCGGCACTTTCGAGTTCCTGTACGAGAACGGCCGCTTCTACTTCATCGAGATGAACACCCGCATCCAGGTGGAGCATCCGGTGACCGAGCTTGTCACCGGCATCGACCTGGTGCGCGAGCAGCTGCTGATCGCCGGCGGCGAGAAGCTGTCGATCAAGCAGTCTGATGTCGTGCTGCGCGGGCACTCGATTGAGTGCCGCATCAATGCCGAGGACCCCGAGACCTTCGCGCCCTGCCCCGGCCTGATCAAGCACTTCCACGCCGCCGGCGGCCCCGGCGTGCGCGTGGACTCGCACATCTACGAGGGCTACAAGGTCCCGCCGAACTACGACTCGATGATCGGCAAGCTGATCGTCCACGGCGCGACCCGCGCACAGGCCATCGCCCGCATGCGCGTGGCGCTCGCCGAGATGATCGTTGACGGCATCAAGACCAACATCCCACTGCAGCAGCGGATCATGGCCGACATCGGCTTCCAGCAGGGCGGCACCAACATCCACTACCTTGAGAAGCGGCTGGCGGAGCGCAAGGAAAAGAGCTTCGGCCTCGGCTGAAGCTATCGCCATGACCATGATCGAACCCGCGGCCGCCGACTTCACGATGACCGTGCTGATGACGCCCGACAAGGCGAACTTCAGCGGCAAGGTGCACGGCGGCGCACTGCTCAAGCTGCTCGACGAAGTGGCCTACGCCTGCGCGTCGCGCTACGCCGGGCGCTACTGCGTGACGCTATCGGTCGACCAGGTGACCTTCCGCGAGGCGATCCATGTCGGCGAGCTGGTGCACTTCATGGCGCGGGTGAACTACACCGGCACGAGCTCAATGGAGATCGGCATCAAGGTGGTCGCGGAGAACATCCGCGAGCGCTCGGTGCGTCACGTCAACAGCTGCTTTTTCACGATGGTGGCGATGGGCGACGATGGCCGGCCCACGCCGGTGCCGGCGCTCGAACCACAAACGGAAGACGAGAAGCGGCGCTTCCGCAAAGGCGAGCAGCGCCGCGCGCTGCGCGCCGAGAACGCCAAGCGGCTGGCCGAGATCAAGTCCGCAAGCTGACTTCCGAACGTCGCACGCTGTTCGGACAACGGAAACCATTCGGGCGCTGATCGGTAACCGTAGCGGCGTAGCTTGCACGTGCGGCGAGGACGGCATTCCGCCGTTCGCCGAACGTGGAGACGCACTATGAAACCCCTCGTCTGTGCTGCGATTTCCTTGACTATCCTTGCAGGCACCGCCTCGGCATCGACCACCGTTTCCCCCGTGGAAGCGGAAATCGATCCGTTGCTTCCCACAAGCCTTGACGTGCCCTGCACCAGCCCCGAACTGCGTGACGCCGATGTGCATGCCTTGCTCGGCCCGCATGCGGGTGCGCGAACGTTCGCGCTCCGCAATGGACTGCTTCGCGCCGTCCACGATGCCTGCGAGCAGGACATCGCCAGCATCATTGTGAAGCGCCGCGGCATGCGTGTTGATTGGACCCCAGCCATCGATGGCGAAGGCGATCTCGCCCTGCGCTGACCCCCTCCCCGGCGCGTTTCGCCGCGATCGATGACAAGCAACTTCCATTGGCGGCGATCGGGCGTGCCCCTGTGCACCACCGCGCGGGGCACGCCCGCTCTTTCCCTTCCGCAGCATCGGCTCGTCGCGACGTCGCCACGGTGTGGGGCAGTGCGTCATCCGCGGGTCATCGGAGCGACAACTTCTCGGCGCAGCATCCGGGCACCCATCCCCCGGAGCCCGCCGCCATGCCAGCCCCCGTCACGTCCCCTGAGCGCCGCACCCTGCTGAAAGGCTCCGCCGCCATGATGGCGATGGGCGCCACGACGAGCCTCTCGGCGCTGTACACGCGCCAGGCCGAAGCGCAGACCGCCAACGCACCGCAGCAGCTGGCGCCGGTCGCCGGGCCCTACGGCGCGCTGCGTCCGGTCAACGACCTCGCCACCGGCTTGCCGCTGCTGATGCTGCCCGAGGGCTTCAGCTACCGCAGCTTCGGCTGGACCGGCGATCGCATGGACGACGGCGGCACCGTGCCGGATCGCCACGACGGCATGGCCGTGGTCTCGCCGCGCGGGCTGTTCGCAGGCGTCGGCGCGTTCGGTGCCTTCGGCGGCTTCTGGGACCGCGTGGCAGAGCGCGTGCCAATGCTGCTGATCCGAAACCATGAGCGCGGCGTCGGCACCGTCATCAGCGCGCCGGGCACCTGGGACCGCGGCGACATCCCCGGCCAGCCGGCCGGTGCGAAGGCCGGCGGCGGCACGACGACGATGCTGGTGCGCAACGGCCGCCTGGAGCGCTGCGAAGCCAGCCTCGGCGGCACGCTGGTGAATTGCGCCGGCGGTCCGACGCCGTGGGGCAGCTGGCTGTCCTGCGAGGAGATCCGCACCGACCTCGTCTCGAGCGAGGGCAAGAAGCACGGCTACGTGTTCGAAGTGCATCCGAACGCCGAGCGCACCACCGGCCGGGCGATCGTCGAGATGGGCCGCTTTTCGCACGAAGCGGTCGCCATCGACCCGCGCACCGGCTACGTCTATTTGACCGAAGACGATCGCAACAAGTCGGGCTTCTACCGTTTCATCCCGAACCTGCGCGCGCCCGCGCCCGGCGCGTTGGAGCGTGGTGGCCGACTGCAGGCCGCGCGCGTCAAAGGGCGGCCAAACGCCGACCTGATCACGGCCAACATCGGCGACCGCTACGAGATCGAGTGGGTCGACATCGCCGATCCGGATGCCAACAACCGCTCCGCCGCGGGCATTCCCGACGTGGCGAGCAACGACTTCGTCAGCGGCCCGTTCGGCCAAGCGTGGACGAACGGCGCGCTGCGCATGAGCCGCGGCGAGGGCATCTGGTACGCCAACGGCAAGATGTTCATCGTCGACACCTCGACCGGCCTCGACAGCCAAGGCCGCAAGGGCCGCGGCGAAGGCTCGGTGTGGGTACTCGACATCGCGCGCAACGAGCTCAGCGCGCTGTTCGTCAGCGGCAACCAGCTCGCCGCGAACAACCCCGACAACATCACCATCAGCCCGCGCGGCGGTGTGGTGTTGTGCGAGGACGGCGGCAGCAGCCCCGACGATCTGGGCCCCGGCTCGCGCCTGCTCGGCCTGACGCGCGCTGGCGAGGCCTACTACCTCGCCAAGAACAACGTCGCGCTCGACGCCCAGCAGATCGCCAATGCCGGCAAGAACGTGCCCGCCGCCGACTACCGCAGCAGCGAGTTCTGCGGCGCCTGCTGGGACCCGACGGGCCGCTGGCTGTTCGTCAACCTGCAGACGCCGGGCATCACGCTGGCCATCACCGGGCCGTGGTGGCGCGGGACTCTCTGAGCGCTTGAGGCGGCTCACACCCGTGCCCGGCAAGCCCGGGCGCGCGGTGCGACACTGCCGCCATGCCCACGCCCTTCGCCACGCTCGGCCTGCCCGAGCCCCTTGCCCGCGCCTGCGAGTCGCTCGGCTTCACCACGCCCACGCCGATTCAGCAGCAGGCGATTGGCCCCGCGATGCAAGGCCGAGACCTGCTCGCGCAGGCGCGCACCGGCAGCGGCAAGACACTGGCCTTCGGCTTGCCGCTGCTGTCGAAGATCGAGCCCGCCGCGCTGCGCACGCAGGCGCTGGTGCTGTGCCCGACGCGCGAGCTCGCCGACCAGGTGGCCAAGGACCTGCGCGCCGCCGCGCGCTTCCTGCCCAACCTGAAGATCATCACGCTCTGCGGCGGCATCCCGCTGCGGCCGCAGCTCGCCTCGCTGGAGGTCGCGCCGGACGTCGTCGTCGGCACGCCGGGGCGCATCCTTGAGCTGCTGGCCGAGGGCGAATCCTCGGGGAACGGGCTATCGCTCGAGCACCTCGCGACCTTCGTGCTCGACGAAGCCGACCGCATGCTCGACATGGGCTTCGTCGAGGACATTCGCAGCCTCGCCAAGCGCTTACCGAAGAACGCGCAGACCCTGCTGTTCTCGGCCACCTTCAGCGAAGACATCCGCGCGATTGCCGCCACGCTGCTGCGCGATCCCGTCGAGATCGCCGCGGCCCTCGACGACGCGCCGAAGATCGACGAGTGGGTGCACCTCGTCGACACCGGCCAGCGCCACTGGGCGGTGATGCAGGTGCTGGCCGACAAGGCCCCCGAGGCCGCACTGGTGTTCTGCAACACGCGCAAGGAAACCGCGGCGCTCACCGAGGCGCTGCAGCGCGAGGGCTTCGCCGCCGACGCCCTGCACGGCGACCTCGAGCAACGCGAACGCGAGGAAGTGCTGGCGCGCTTCGCCAACGGCAGCCTGCGCGTGCTGGTCGCCACCGACGTTGCCGCGCGCGGCATCGACATCGCCGGCCTGCCGATGGTGCTCAGCGCCGAGATCGCCAGTGACGCCGACCAGCACGTGCACCGCATCGGCCGCACCGGCCGCGCGGGCGAGACCGGCCTCGCGGTCGCGATCGTGACGCCGGCCGAAGGCCACTGGCGGCGCAGCATCGAAGCCGCGCGTGGCGCGCCGTTCCAGGAGCGTGGCCTGCGCCTGTCGCCGCAGCGTCCGAAGCCGCAGCCCGCCGCTTTCCGCACGCTGCAGATCGACGCCGGCCGGCAGGACAAGTTGCGCCCCGGTGACGTGATGGGCGCGCTGACGGGTGCCGCCGGACTGCCCGCCGACGCTGTTGGCAAGATCAGCCTGTTTCCGACCCGCTGCTACGTCGCCGTGGCGCGCGCGCAGGCCGAGAAGGCGCTGGCGAAGCTCAGAGAGCTGGGCATCAAGGGCCGCAAGCTGCGGGTGAAGTCCATCGGTTGACGGCGCTCGCTAGACTGCGCCGATGAGCCCGACGCCCGCGCGCACCCTCCTCCTCCTCGCCCACCCGCGCCTGCCCGCCAGCCGCATCAACGCCGCCCTGCTGCGCGCCGCACGCAAGGTCGACGGCGTCACGGTGCACGACCTCTACCACGCCTACCCGGACGGCTTCATCGACGTCGCCGCCGAGCAACAGCGGTTGCTTGAGCATGACGCCGTGGTGCTGCAGTTCCCGATCCAGTGGTACGCCATGCCGGCGCTGTTGAAGCACTGGTTCGACGAAGTGCTGCAGTCCGGCTGGGCCTACGGCCGCGACGGCAACGCGCTGGCCGGCAAATCAATGCTCGTGGCGGCGACCAGCGGCGGCGACCCGGCCGGCTACGGTCGCCCCGACGGGCAGTTCACGCTGACCGAGCTGTTTCGTCCGATCGAGGCCAGCGCGCGCTACTGCGGCATGCGCTGGTTGGGCCACGTGGCCTATGGCGCCGACGAGCGCGTCAACGAGCACCTGCCGCGCTTCGCCGAGGATTATGCGCAGCGACTCGGCGCACTGGCGCGCGGCAACGCGCATCCCGAACACGACAGCCGCTGAAGGCCCACCGATGCTGCAGGACGCCCTGATCTACCTCGCCGCGGCGGTCATCGCGGTGCCGCTGTTCAAGCGCCTCGGCCTCGGCGCCGTGCTGGGCTACCTGGTCGCGGGTGTGCTGATCGGCCCGTCGGTGCTGCAGTGGATCGACGATCCGGAAACGGTCCTTGATTTCGCCGAGTTCGGCGTCGTGCTGCTGCTCTTCCTCGTCGGCCTCGAGCTCAACCCGACCAAGCTCTGGACGATGCGCGTGCCGATCTTCGGCATGGGTGGCCTGCAGGTGCTGCTCACTGCCGCCATTGTCGCCGGCGCGCTGCTGCTGCTTGAGGCGCCATGGGCCATCGCGCTGATCGTCGGCATCGCCGCGGTGCAGAGCTCGACGAGCGTGGCACTGGCCATCATGGGCGAACGCGGCCTGCTGCCCACCGCGGGCGGGCGCAGCGCGCTGGCGGTGTCGCTGTTCCAAGACATCATGGTCATCCCCATCCTGCTGTTCGTGGCCTGGCTGGCGCCGGCCGGCGGCGGGCACGGCGAGGGCGGGCACGCGGCGTTCTCGCCGCTCGCCGCGGCGGGGCTCGTCGTCGGCATGGTGGTGCTGGCGCGCTTCGCGATGCGCCCGCTGCTGCGCTTCATCGCCAACACCGGCCTACGCGAGGTCTTCGTTGCCTTCGCCCTGCTGCTGGTGCTGGGCTCGGCCGTCGCTGCCGAGCACGTCGGCTTCTCGCCCGCGCTCGGCACGTTCCTGGCCGGCGTGCTGCTGGCCGAAAGCGAGTACCGCCACGAGCTCAACATCGTCATCGAGCCGTTCAAAGGCCTGCTGCTCGGGCTGTTCTTCATCGCCGTGGGCATGGGTGTGCAGCTTTCGCTGTTCGTCGAGCAGCCGGTGCTGATCATCGGCGCGACGCTGGCGGTGGTCGCACTGAAGTTCGGCCTGCTGCTCGGCATTGCCCGGGTCTTCCGCCTGTGCGGGCAGGACGGCGTGGTGTTCGCGACGGTGCTCTCGCAGGTCGGCGAGTTCGCTTTCGTGATCCTCACGGCCGCGCGCGCCAACGGCAGCCTGCCGGCCGACATCGCGGCACAGCTCAACGCCATCGTGGCGGCCAGCATCCTGACGACACCGCTGCTGTTCCTGGTCGTCTCGCGGGTCGTGATGCCGCGCATGAACCGCACGGAGTCGCGCGAAGCTGACGCCATCGACGAGCGCAACGAGGTGATCGTCGCCGGTGTCGGCCGCTTCGGCCAGGTGGTCTCGCGCCTGCTGATCGGCCGTGGCTACGGCGTCACCCTGATCGACCACGACCCCGAGCAGGTCGAGCTGATGCGCCGCTTCGGGTTCCGCGCCTACTACGGCGACGCCGCGCGGCGCGACGTGCTGGAAGCCGCCGGCATCGAGGAAGCGACGCTGCTGGTATTGGCCTTCGACGATCCCGAGCGCGTGCAGGAGACCGCCGTGCTGGTGCGCGAGCGCTTCCCGAACGTGAAGCTGATCGCGCGGGCGCGGGGCCGCACCGAAGCCTTCGAGCTGGCCGAGCTCGGCATCGTCTTTGAGCGCGAGACCTTCCGCTCGGCGGTGAAGGTGGGCGAGCTCGCCCTCGTCGCGCTGGGCGAGCACCCGCACGACGCGCATCGCGCGCAGCAGGCCTTCGTCCGACACGACCTGCAGGTGCTCAACGAGGCGATGTCGGCACGCAACGACGACCAGACCCTGATCAGCCTCGCCGAGCGCGGCCGGGCCGACCTGGCCCAGTTGCTCAAGCGCGAGGGGCGATCCGATCTCGTGGCCGGTGACGCGGACAACAGCGCAGGGGCGCGCGGGTAACGGCCGGGCGGCATCGGCCACCCCGGCGCAGCGCCCCGTTCAGTGCAGGTGCGGGTCCGGCGCGGCGGACTGCGCAGCGGCACGCTTCTTCTCGGCGTGCTCGGCGCGCTCGGCCTCGAGCAGGTCCAGCCAGTCCTCCAGCGAATGCCCGCCTTCCGCCGCCTCATCGGCCGCCGCCCTCTCGAGCACCGTCGACAGCCGCAGC
>JBOFQO010000015.1:0-7104 GCA_051660925.1 Silanimonas sp.
GCGGCTCGGCATCGACGAGGCGCTTTCTCTGATTGGTGGCGTCGGGGCGAGGCTGCCCGCACTCGGCGCACCCGACGATGCCGAGGCGAAAGCGCTGCGCCGCGCCGCGCGCCACGAATCCGCTGCGCGCGCGGCCTTGCATCGCGCATCGACCGCAGACAACGCGCTGCCGTCGAACCCCGCCATGCCCGCCACCGATCCGCGGGCGCTGGCCCGCACGCTCCTCGACGTCGCACGCAGCGCCGATGGCTGCCACGTCGTCGCCGGCCTGCGCTTCGAGGCCGCCAAGCCCCCGTCGCGGTGGGTCGATCCTGTCATGCCCCTGGTGATGGCGCTTCCGCATGGCGGCACGCTCGATGACGACGCGCTCGATGCGCTGGCGGCGCAGCTGGTCGATGCCGTGGGGATCGCGCGGCGCGCTGGCGGCATGCTGAGCGACCTGCGCGCCCGCGATCCACGGCTGGCCGGGCGCGCTTCGCCGGCCGAGTGGCCGGTGCAGGTGCGCATCGACGACGGCGATGGCGCGTGGCCGGCGCAGGGCAACGCACGCGTCGAACGGGCCAGCGCCACGCCCGCAAGGCGAGCGCTGGGCTTCGGCCTGTTCTTCTGGAACGTGGCTGAAGAAGAGGACCTCGGCCGCAGCGACAAGTACCGCCTACTGCTGGAGAGCGCGCGCTTCGCCGACGCCCGCGGCTTCAACGCGGTGTGGACACCGGAGCGCCATTTCGCGGCGTTCGGCGGTCTGTTCCCGAACCCGGCCGTCACCAGCGCCGCACTCGCGACCATCACCTCGAACGTCGCGCTGCGCGCCGGCAGCTGCGTCGTGCCGCTGCACCACCCGATCCGTATCGCCGAGGAATGGGCCGTCGTCGACAACCTGTCGAGCGGCCGCGTTGGCATTTCAATCGCCGCCGGCTGGGCCACGCCCGACTTCGCGCTGCGCCCGGAGAACCACGCCGAGGCCAAGCGCGTGATGTTTGAAGCCGCCGAGCAGGTGCGTCGCCTATGGCGTGGCGAAACGCTGGAGTTCCCCGGCCCGCAGGGCCCGGTGAAGGTGCGCACCCTGCCCCGTCCGCTGCAGCCCGAGCTGCCGATCTGGGTGACCACCGCCGGCAACCCCGAGACCTTCGCCGAAGCCGGGCGCATGGGCGCGCATCTCCTCACCCACCTGCTCGGGCAGTCGATCGACGAGCTCGCCGCGAAGATCGCCACGTACCGCCGCGCCTGGCGCGAGGCCGGGCATGCCGGCGAAGGCATCGTCTCGCTGATGCTGCATACCCTGGTCGGCGAAACGCGTGAGGCCGTCGAGACCGCGGTTCGCGGCCCGATGAAGGCCTATCTGAAAAGCGCCATGGCCCTGGTCAAGGCGGCGGCCTGGCAGTTCCCGACCTTCAAGAAGATGTCTACCGAACAGGGCCAGAACCTCGACGCGTTCTTCCAATCGGCCTCGCCCAACGACATGGACGAGCTGCTCGAGTTCGCCTTCCAGCGCTACTTCCGCGACAGCGGCCTGTTCGGCAGCGAAGCAGACGCCGTCGCGATGGCGCACCGCGTGGCGGCCATCGACGTCAACGAGATCGCCTGCCTGATCGACTTCGGTCTCGACACCGACACCGTGCTCGCGCACCTGCCCGCGCTTGATCGCGTGCGCGCCGCCGTCGCCGGCGGCAGTGCATCGGCGCCGGTGCCGGTGGCCGTGGCGTCCGCCGCCGCCGTACCGACGATCGCCCCCACGGCGGCGCAGCCCGCCACGATGCACGCGCCGAGCGCCAGCGCATCTGTGAACGCGAGTGCCTCGGCCACGCCCACCGATCCCGCCGCCATCGACACCTGGCTGTTCGCACAGTGGCGGGACCTGCTCGGCGTCGACGACGTCAGCCGCGACGACAACTTCTTCGACCTCGGCGGCCACTCCCTGCTGGTCGTACAGCTGCTGCGCCTGATGCGCGAGCGCTTTGGCGATTCGATCCGCGTCACCGACCTGTTCCGCCACGTCACCATCGCTACGCAGGCGCGGTTCCTGCAGGCTCTGGTCGTGCCCGCGGCCTCGGCTGCGCCGCCGGCGCCCGCTGCGGCCACGCCGGTAGCGCCGGGCCCAATCACCGCCGCGCCACCGGCCACGTCGAACAGCGCGGCCGACCGCGGTCGCGCCCGCGCCGAAGCGCGCCGCGCGCTGGCCACGCGCCGAACCGAATGAGGCGCCCGACGCGGAGCGCGCTCCGCTGGCGCGCGACTACTTCCGCAGGCCGAAGCGCGCCTTGAAGGCGTTGTCGGTGAAACCCACCGAGACCACGCCGTCGGCGGTCACCAGCACCGGCCGCTTCACCAGCGCCGGATGCTCCTTCAGCAGCAGGAACCACTCCGGGTCGCTGCCAGGCGCCTTGCGCGCCTCCGGCAGCTGCCGCCAGGTCGTGCTGGCCTTGTTGATCAGCTTGTCCCAGCCACCAAGCTGAGTGGCCCAGGCCTTCAGCGTGTCGGGCGGCTGGCGCTCGGCGCGCAGGTCGACGAAGGCGTAGGGCACGTCGAAGCGCTCCAGCCAGTTGCGCGCCTTCTTGCAGGTGTCGCAGGCCTGCAGCCCGTAGACGACGGCGGTGCCTTCGCGGCTCATTCGGCGTGGCCGCTGCGCAGCAGCTCGTTGATCGAGGTCTTGCTGCGCGTCTTGGCGTCGACCTGTTTGACGATCACCGCGGCGTACAGCGAGTACCTGCCATCCGCCGACGGCAACTGGCCCGACACCACCACGCTGCCGGCTGGGACGCGGCCATAGCTGATCTCGCCGGTCATGCGGTTGTAGATGCGCGTGCTCTGGCCAATGAACACGCCCATGCCGATCACGCTGCCGCGTTCGACAACGACGCCCTCGACCACTTCCGAGCGCGCGCCGATGAAGCAGTCGTCCTCGATGATCGTTGGGCTGGCCTGCAGCGGTTCAAGAACGCCGCCGATGCCGGCACCGCCGGAGAGATGACAGCGCGCCCCCACCTGGGCGCAACTACCGACGGTGGCCCAGGTGTCGACCATCGTGCCGGCACCCACGTGCGCGCCGATGTTGACGAAGCTCGGCATCAGCACCACGTCCTTGCCGATGTGCGCGCCGCTCCGAACCACCGCACCCGGCACCACGCGCGCACCGACTTCGCGGAAATCGGCGGCGTCGAAGCCGGCGAAGCGCAGTGGCACCTTGTCCCAGAACGGCGCCGGCTCGGCCTCGACGAGGCTCATGTCGTTGCAGCGGAAGTACAGCAGCACGGCCTTCTTCAGCCACTCGTTGACGCGCCAGGTGCCGTCGCTGTTCGGCTCAGCCACGCGCAGACGGCCCGCCTCCAGGCCGCCGATCACGGTCTCGATGATCTCGCGCAGCGAGCCCTCGATCTCGGCCTCCGACAGCGAGGCGCGGCGCTCGAAGGCCGATTCGACAATCGGCTGCAGGTCAGCGAGGACGGGGATCTTGCGACGGGGCATGCGGTCGGTCTCCTTCGAGGCAGGCGGTGAGCGCCGTCGTGAGGCGCTCGATCAGTGCGGCATCGGCGAGGGCGCGATCACCCTCGTCGGAAATCAGGAACAAGTCTTCGGCGCGCTCGCCGAAAGTGGCGATGCGCGCGTCGTGCACGCGCAACCGGAACTCGCGCAGCACACGGGCGATGTCGGCCAGTAGGCCCGGCCGATCGGTGCCGATCAGGACCAGCTGCGTGCGCGCGCCGTCGCCCATGTCGCGCACTTCGACACGCGGCGACACACGGAAGTGCTTCAGCGCGGCCGGCATGGCGCGCCGCGGCGGGTGCAGCGTCGTCGCCGGCCGCGACAGCATTTCACCGAGCACGCGGCTGGCATGCGCGGCACGCGCCTCCGGCACTTCACCGCTGTCGTGGATCGGCAGCAGCTGGAAGGTGTCGAGGCTCATGCCCGAGGTCGAGGTCACGATGCGCGCCACGGCCACCGAGAACCCAAGACGGTCGAGTGTGGCGGTCAGTGTCGCGAACAGGCCGTCGCGGTCCGGCGAGTAGACGAAGGCCTCGAAGGCCTCGCCCTGCGGCCGCACGATGATCAGCGGCAGCGATGGATCGCCGTGCGAGAGGATCGCCCGCGCCTGCGTGGCCAGCTGCTCCGGTCGGTAACGCAGGAAGCTCTCGTCCGGGAACTCGTCGAACACCCGCACCAGCGCGTCGTCGTCGATGTCGGCCAGCAGCGCTCGCACCTCGGCGCGGACCTCGGCCACCCGCGCTGCGGCGTCGACACGATGCTCAAGCCCGCGGCGGAAGGCCAGTCGCGTGGCGTCGTAGAGGTCGGCGAGCAGGCGCTCCTTCCAGGTATTCCACAGTTTGGGGCTGGTGCCAGCGATGTCGGCGCAGGTCAGCAGGTAGAGGAAATCCAGCCGCGTGCGGTCGCCCACGGCGCGCGCGAAACGCTCGACCACGGCCGCATCGCTGATGTCCTGGCGCTGCGCCGTCGTCGACATCAGCAGATGCTGCTCGACCAGCCAGGCCAGCAGCTCGACGTCGGCGTTCTTCAGGCGATGCGTCGCGCCGAAGGCGCGCACGTCCTCGGCGCCGAGCACCGAATGGTCACCGCCGCGCCCCTTGGCAATGTCGTGAAACAGCCCCGCCACCAGCAGCAGCCACGGCTGCTTCAGGCGGTCGTGAACGCTCTTCGCTTTCGGGAAGCGCGCGTCGCTGCCGTCCACGAAGGTGGCCATGATGCGCAGCACTTCCAGCGTGTGCTGGTCGACCGTGTACACATGGAACAGGTCGTACTGCATCCGCCCCGACACCTTCGCGAAGGCCGGCAAGTAGCGACCGAGCACGCCGAGGTGGGCCATGCGCGCCAGGGTTTCCACCGGCTGCGGGCCCTGCAGCAGCGACAGGAACACCGCACGGGTATCAACGTCCTGCTGCTCGCACGGCGGGATGCGCGGCAGCGCCTCGGCCAGCGCACGCGCCGTTTCCGAATGCAGGCCCTTCGCCCCCGGGCAGGCCGCCCAGGTCGCGAACACGGCGAAGGCCTCCATCGCCGAGCGGACGGGGCCGGCGGCCTCGCGCTGCAGGTAGCCGTTGACCAGCGCGAAGCCCGGCGCCACGGCGATGCGCTCGACGCTGCCGGCCAGTTGCTCCTCGAAGCGCTGCAGCAGGCGCTCGCTGATGCGCTGCACCGTTTTCGCCGCGCGGAACAGCGCCTGCATCATCTGCTCGACGGCGAGGTTGTCGCTGGCCTCGTCCTGGTATCCGAGGCGCGCGGCCAGCGGCTTCTGGTGGTCGAAGCGCAGTCGCTCCTCGCGGCGGTTGGCGACGAGGTGCAGGCCGAAGCGCAGCCGCGCGATGGTGCGCCAGTCGCGCTTCAACGTGCTCTCCTCGTCCGCGCCCAGCAGGCCCAGCGGCACCAGTGCCTCGAGGCCCGGCACGCGATAGATGCGCCGCGCCAGCCACGTCAGCGTGTGCAGGTCGCGCAGGCCGCCCGGGCCTTCCTTCAGATTGGGCTCGAGGTTGTTCGCGGTGTCGTTGTAGCGCGCGTGCCGGCCGCTCCACTCGCCGCGCTTGGCCTCGAAATACTCGGCTGCCGGCCACAGCCCGTCGGTACGCAGCGCATCCTCCAGCGCGTCGAGCACGGCCGGCGAACCCGCCAGCAGCCGCGCTTCGGTCAGCGAGGTCAGCGTGGTGACGTCCTCGTGGCAGGCCTGCACGCAGTCCGCGAGCGAGCGCACCGCCGTACCAGGCTTGAGGCCGAGGTCCCACAGCGTCGCGAAGAAGGCGCCGAGTGCGGCCTCGTTTGCGGCCTGCGCGGCCGGCTCGCCGAGCACCAGCAGGTCGACGTCGGAAAACGGGTACTGCTCACCGCGGCCGTAGCCGCCGGTCGCCAGCAGGTCGAGCGCGGCATCGGCGGGCAGCGTCGCCGCCCAGGCCGCGCGTACGGCCGCATCGACGGCCGCGGTCTGCGCGGCGAGCAGGCGATCGATGCCTTCACCGGCATCGAAGCGCGCGGCGATGCCGATTCGCGCTTCCGCCAGCGCTGTCCGGGCCGCGTCCTGCCAGGCCCGCGCACCGGCGGGCGCCTCGCTGGACGCACGGGCCGGCACCGGCGCGGCAGGACCGCTCATAGGTCGTTGTCGTCGCCCGGCAGGCGGGTGAGGATCTCGACGCCGTCGCGGGTCACGGCGACCGTGTGCTCCCACTGCGCCGACAGCGACTTGTCCTTCGTCACCACGGTCCAGCCGTCCGGCAGCAGCTTGGTGTGGCGCGCGCCGGCGTTGATCATCGGCTCGATGGTGAAGGTCATGCCTTCCTGCAGGCGCACGCCCTCACCCGGCCGGCCGTAGTGCAGCACCTGCGGGTCCTCGTGGTAGATCTGGCCGATGCCGTGGCCGCAGTACTCGCGCACCACCGAGAAACGCTCGGATTCCGCGTAGGTCTGGATGGCGTGGCCGATGTCGCCCAGCGTCGCGCCCGGGCGCACCTGCCGAATGCCGCGGAACATCGCCTCGCGGGTCACGTCGATCAGCCGCTTCGCCAGCACCGAGGGCTCGCCGACCACGTACATCCGCGAGGTGTCACCGTGCCAGCCGTCCTTGATGACGGTCACGTCGATGTTCAGGATGTCGCCGTCCTTGAGCACCTTCGACTCCGACGGGATGCCGTGGCAGATGACGTTGTTGACGGAGGTGCAGACGGTCTTCGGGAAGCCCTTGTAGCCGACGTTCGCCGGGATCGCCTTCTGCACGTTGACGATGTGTTCGTTGCAGATGCGGTCGAGTTCAGCGGTGCTTACGCCCGCCTTCACGTAGGGCGCGACGATCTGCAGCACCTCGGCGGCGAGGCGCCCGGCCTCGCGCATCTTCTCGATCTGCTCGGGGGTCTTGAAGGTCACTTTCATCGGCCGATTATCGCGCATCGCGGCCGGCGCCGCGCGGCCCGCCCACCGGACCGCTGCACGCTGGCCCGAGGTCGGGTATACTCCCGCGGCTTCGCGCCGGGCTCACCTGTCCGAAGTCGCCAACGCCGGGCGTCACCGGCGAATCCACACCTGCTGGCAACAACCGTCCCGGGGTGTCCTTTCGGTCGCAAGACCCCAAGGATCTGGACACGGCGCCGCAGGGAGGCCCAACCCCGGAACCAT
>JBOFQO010000016.1:0-8260 GCA_051660925.1 Silanimonas sp.
GGCACACTCTTGAAGAAGCACGCCGTGGACGTCCGCCTGAATACGCGGGTCGCGGCGAACGACCTCGCCGACTTCGACGAGGTGCTGCTGGCCACCGGCATCCAGCCGCGCAGCGTCGATTTCCCCGGCCATGACCACCCCAAGGTGGTCAGCTACCTCGACGTGCTGACCGGCCGCGTACAAGTCGGGCCGAAGGCCGCCATCGTCGGCGCCGGCGGCATCGGCTTCGACGTCGGCGAGTACCTCGTGCATGCCGGCGAGTCGCCCAGCCTCGACCCGAAGGCCTGGATGGCCGAGTGGGGCGTGCGACCGGACTTCGAGGGCCCCGGCGGGCTGGCCAAGCCGCACCCGGAGACCGCGGCCCGAGAAGTCTGGCTGTTGCAGCGCTCGCCGGGCCGGCCGGGGGCGCGGCTGGGCAAGACGACGGGCTGGATCCATCGTGCGGCCCTGAAGATGAAGGGCGTCAAGGCGCATGGTGGGGTCGAGTACCTGAAGGTCGACGATGCCGGCTTCCACGTGCGGATCGAGGGCAAGGACAGTGTGCTGCCGGTCGACCATGTCGTGGTCTGTGCCGGCCAGAACCCGCTGCGCGAGCTCCTTGAGCCGCTGCAGGCCGCCGGCGCGAAGGTGCAGCTGATCGGCGGCGCCGACGTGGCCGCCGAGCTCGATGCCAAGCGGGCAATCGCACAGGGAACGCGGGCGGCGGCGGCCCTCTGAACCCCGTCACGCCAGCCACACCCGCCTCGGGTTAGAAAAAAAGCCTGAGGAAATTCAAAAACTTATGAAATTGGCGTTCAGCCCGGGTTTGGAAGACCCGGGCTACGGTTCGCCCCGCTCGCCCGACAGCCCCTTGGCCAGTACGGCGTTCTCGTGACTCCCGGGCTCATGGCGCTTCGGGGGCTTCCCACCGCTTCAGCGGATCGGGAAGGCGGGTCAGCACAGAACTCCTGGACCCGTTCATCCCCATTACGCCAAGTCACTGGCTCCGCCCGCCCATCCACCGGCCGGGACGCCACGGACGCAACGGAGCAAGGAAAGCCATGGAATTGTCGTTTCTCATGTGGTTGGCGTCGCTGCTGCCTCCGGCCCAGGCCGAGCCGCTCTGCCTCGCCACCACCGTTTACCTCGAAGCCCGCGACCAGTCCGAACTGGGCCAGCGCGCCGTCGCCGAAGTGGCCCTCCGCCGCCGGGATTCCGGGCAGTGGGGGGAAGACGTCTGCTCGGTCGTGAAGGCGCCCAAGCAATTCGCCCCAACCCTGGTCCCGCCCTCGACCCGCCTGAACAACGTCAAGGCCTGGGAAGAGGCCGTCGCGGTGGCGTTCGCTGCTCAGAAGGAATGGAACCGCCCGCACGCCGAGCGTCGCGAGGTCGTACCGGGCGCCAGCCACTTCGCGGCGCTGCGCATCGCCAACCCGAGCTGGGCGACCTACCCGCAGGTGGCGGTCATCGACGACCACACCTTCTTCCGAGTGAATCGGTTGAAGCCGCGCGAGGAGCCGGCCGCCGCAGCGGCGACGGCAGGCGGATCGCGCTGATCCCGCCCCCGGGGATGCTCTCGCCGGCCTAGCGCCTCCAGAAGCGCTCCATCTCCAGGTAGGTGAACGAGGCCGACCAAGCGATCAGCACGAAGCCGGTCAGCGCCGTCGTGCCCGACAGGAAGCGAATCGGCCCCACCGGCGTCAGGTCACCGAAGCCGACGGTGGTGAAGGTCACCGCGGACAGGTACACCGCGTCGAACAGGCCGACCTGATGCACACCGGCGACGGAGCCTGTTTCGGGGTACTGCAGCACGCCCCACACCGCCAGGCCGAACAGCCAGATCTCCGCGACGTGCAAAGCCATCACGCCGAAGATCCCGAACAGCACCTTGCGGCGCCGCTGGCTCTCGTGCCGGCGCGCGAGACGGCGCGACAGGAGGTTCAGGCCCTCGTAGTGCAGCAGCACCGCCGCCGCCACGGTGGCGAAGGTCACGGCGACCACCAGCAGGTTGGCGTCCCAGTGCGGGTACATTCGGCCACCCTACCCGCCAGCGCGGTGCCGGCGGAAGGGCTCGCTTCGTCAGCGCTTCTCGATCGGCACGTAAGCGCGGTCTTCCGGCCCCGTGTAGTTGGCGCTCGGGCGGATGATCTTGCCGTCCTCGCGCTGCTCGATGACGTGCGCGCTCCAGCCCGTGGTGCGGGCAATAACGAACAGCGGCGTGAACATCGGGGTCGGGATACCCATCATGTGGTACGCGGAGGCCGAGTACCAATCGAGATTCGGGAACATCTTCTTCAGGTCCATCATCAGCGTCTCAATGCGCTCGCTGACGTCGAACAGGGCCTGGTTGCCGCCCTCGGCGCAGAGCTCGCGCGAGATCGACTTGATGATCGGGTTGCGCGGGTCGCCGATCGTGTAGACCGGGTGGCCAAAGCCGATCACGATCTCCTTGCGCTCGACACGGGCGCGGATGTCGGCTTCCGCGGCGTCGGCGCTGCCGTAGCGCGCGATGATGTCCATCGCGACCTCGTTAGCGCCGCCGTGCTTCGGGCCGCGCAGCGCACCGATCGCGCCGGTGATGCACGAATACAGGTCGGAGCCGGTGCCGGCGATGACGCGCGCGGTAAAGGTGCTGGCGTTGAACTCGTGCTCGGCGTACAGCACCAGCGAGCGGTCCAGCGCGCGAGCGTGCAGCGCGGTCGGCGGCTCGCCGTGCAGCAGGTGCAGAAAGTGTGCCGCCACCGAGTCGTCGTCGGTCTGCGTGTCGATGCGGTCGCCGTTGCGGGTGAAGTGCCACCAGTACAGCAGCATCGAGCCGAAGCTGGCGATTAGGCGATCAGCGATATCGCGCGCCTCCGAGGCCGGATGGCCTTCGCGTTCCGGCAGCACGGTGCCGAGCACCGAGCAGCCGGTGCGCAGCACGTCCATCGGGTGCGCCGCGGCCGGCACCAGCTCCAACGCATCGGTGACGATGGCCGGCAGGCCGCGCAGGCGCTTCAGCTTGGTGCGGTAGGCCTTGAGCTGCGAGGCGGTGGGCAGCGCGCCGTGCACGAGCAGGTGTGCCACTTCCTCGAAGGTGGAATGCGTGGCGAGATCGTGGATGTCGTAGCCGCGGTAGTGCAGGTCGTTGCCGCTGCGGCCGACCGTGCACAGCGCGGTGTTGCCCGCGGCGGTGCCCGATAGAGCGACGGATTTCTTGGTTTTGGGGAGGGTGGTTTCGACAGGTGCGCTCATGGGCGTTCTCGGCGTTCTTCGGGGGTGCAGCCTTGGGACGTTGGATTCTAGAGGCTGGGAAGGAGTTCGAAATCGTCAGTGCGCGGCAAGGCAACCAAGGCCTGACGAAGCGCCTCGGGGGGCGCCACCAAGGTGCGCGCCTGCAAGCTCAACCAACCCCCGCTGCTGCGCAGTTGCGCTGCCAGTTCGCCGCCTTCGCGGAAGAACTCGTTCTGAAGGGTGAAGCGGCTGCCGTCATCACTCACTCCGGCGATGGCCAGATCGATGCGTACGCGCTCGTGCAAGCGCAGTTCACGGCGGTAGCGGATGCGATCCTCCCTGACCACCGGGCCAATGCCGTGCCGCGCCAGCTCCGAGGCCGGGAATCCGCATTGCGCGAAGAACCCCAACCGCACGTCGACCGCGTGGTTCAGATAGGCAGTGTTCGCCATGTGGGCGTTGAAATCCATGTCGGCCCAACCGACCAGGTGCCACTGCTCATAGCCCCGGACATCGCTCATGGCCCTGAACTTGCGGGCCTGTCTTGCTGGGCGAACAGCGCGTCGAGCTTGTCTTCGTAGGCGTGGTAGCCCAGGAAATCGTAGAGCTCGGCGCGGGTCTGCAGGGTGTCGATGATGTGCTTCTGCGTGCCGTCGCGGCGCACGGTCTCGTAGAAATGCAGCGCGGCCTTGTTCATGGCGCGGTAGGCGCCGCAGCAGTACAGGGCGATGTCGACGCCGGCGCCGCGCAGGTCATCCGTGGTGAAGAACGGCGTGCTGCCGAACTCGGTGAGGTTGGCGAGGATCGGCACCTTCACCGCAGCCTTGACCTGGCGGTAGTCGTCGAGCGAGCGCATCGCCTCGGGGAAGACCATGTCGGCGCCGGCTTCGACATAGGCCGCGGCGCGCTCGATCGCGCCTTCCAAGCCCTCGACCGCGGCGGCGTCGGTGCGCGCCATGATCACGAAGGAAGGATCCGTGCGGGCGTCGACGGCGGCCTTGATCCGGTCGACCATCTCGGCCTGGCTCACGACTTCCTTGCCGGGCCGATGGCCGCAGCGCTTCTGCCCGACCTGGTCCTCCATGTGCACGGCGGCCACGCCGACGTTGATGAAGCTGCGGATGGTGCGGGCGATGTTGAACGCGCCGCCCCAGCCGGTGTCGATGTCGACCAGCAGCGGCATCTGGGTCGCGTCGACGATGCGGCGCGCGTCGGTGAGCACGTCTTCCATCGTGCTGATGCCGAGGTCGGGCATGCCCAGCGAGTTCGCGGCCACGCCGCCTCCGGACAAGTACAGCGCCTTGTAGCCGGTGCGCTTGGCCATCAGGCCAGCGTAGGCAGTGATGGCGCCCATCACCTGCAGCGGGGATTCTTCGGCGACGGCGGTGCGGAAGCGCTCACCTGCGGTAGTCATGCTCATCGTGTTTCCTTGGTGCAGTGACAAGAAAGGCGGCCGTGGCCGCCTTTCCGTTGTTCCCGGCGATCAGCCGAGCAGATGCGCCACGCCGCTGCGCTCTTCCTCGAGCTCGGCCAGCGTCTTGTTCATCATCTCGCGCGAGAAGTCGTCGATGGCGAGGCCCTGCACGATCTCGTACTGGCCGTTGGTGCAGGTCACCGGGAAGCCGTACATCACGTCCTTCGGGATGCCGTAGCTGCCGTCCGACGGAATGCCCATCGTCGTCCACTGGCCGTTCGTGCCCAGCACCCAGTCGCGGATGTGGTCGATGGCGGCGTTGGCGGCCGAGGCGGCCGAGGAGAGGCCGCGCGCTTCGATGATCGCCGCGCCGCGCTTGCCGACCTTCGGGATGAAGTCGCTGCGGTTCCAGTTCTCGTCGTTGACCTTGTCCTTCAGCGACGCGCCGCCGGCGGTGGCGAAGCGGTAGTCCGGGTACATGGTCGGGCTGTGGTTGCCCCACACGATCAGCTTCTCGATGTCGCCGACGGCCACTCCGGCCTTCGCCGACAGCTGCGACAGCGCGCGGTTGTGGTCGAGGCGCAGCATCGCAGTGAAGTTCTTGGCCGGCAGCGACGGTGCCGACTTCATGGCGATGTAGGCATTGGTGTTGGCCGGGTTGCCGACCACCAGCACCTTGACGTCGCGCGAGGCCACGGCGTCGAGCGCCTTGCCCTGCACGGTGAAGATCTCGGCGTTCTTCAGCAGCAGGTCCTTGCGCTCCATGCCCGGGCCGCGCGGCATGGCGCCGACCAGCAGGGCCACGTCGGCGTCCTTGAAGGCGACCATCGGGTCGGCCGTGCCGATTACGCCGGCGAGCAGCGGGAACGCGCAGTCCTCAAGCTCCATGATCACGCCGCGCAGCGCGGCCTGGGCCTTGTCCATCGGCAACTCAAGCAGCTGCAGGATGACCGGCTGATCCTTGCCCAGCATTTCGCCCGAGGCGATACGGAACAGCAGCGAGTAACCGATCTGGCCGGCGGCTCCGGTGACGGCGACGCGGACGGGCTTCTTCATGGGGCGAACTCCGGTTGGACGATGATTCGAAGCGTGGGGAACGTCCGGCCGTGCGGGGCCGGACGGAATCGCATTACTGCAGGGCCGCGAAGAAGGCCTGGATGCGACGCAGACCCTCCTTCAGCTGAGCGTCGGGGCAGGTGTAGCTGATGCGCAAGGCACTCGGCTCGCCGAACGCCGAGCCGGGCACGCAGGCCACGCCTTCGGCCTCCAGCAGCTGGCTGCAGAAGTCGACGTCGTTGGCGATGACCTTGCCGCCGTGCGACTTGCCGAACGCGGCGCTGATGTCCGGGAAAACGTAGAACGCGCCCTGCGGACGCGGGCAACGCACGCCAGGAATTTGCGCGAGTGCCGCCAGCACGATGTCGCGCTTGACCTCGAACTCCTTGCACTTCTGCAACGGCACGTCCTGCGGACCCGACAGTGCGGCCACGGCGGCGGCGGTGACCACTTCCGGCAGGTTGGTGATGTGGTTTGAGTTCAGCGTGGTGATGGCCTGCGCGATGGCCTCGGGGCCGGCCATGAGGCCGACGCGCCAGCCTGGCATGCCGTAGGTCTTCGACAGCGAGTCGACGAAGATCATCCGCTCGCGAAGCGAAGGCTCAGCGTTGACGAGGTTGTGGTAACCGAGGCTGTCGAACACCAGCGTGTTGTAGATGTCGTCGCTGATGATCCAGGTGTCGGGGTGCTTGGCAAACACCGCGGCAAGCGCGGCGATCTCCGCCTTCGAATACACCATGCCCGTCGGGTTGGACGGGTTGTTGAACAGGTAGACCTTGGGCTTCTGCGCGAGTGCCGCGTCGAGCTGGGCCGGGGTGATCTTGTAGTCCTGCGACGCGGGTGCGGGCAGCAGCAGCGTCTTCGCGCCGACGATGTCGGCGATGTCGACGTAGGTCGTCCAGTACGGCGTCGCGAAGGCGATGGTGTCGCCCGGATCGAGCAGGGCTTCGGCCAGGTTGAACAGGAGGTGCTTGGCGCCGATGCCAGTGGCGCAGTGCTTGCGCGTGTAGCCGGTGAGGCCGAGGCGCTCGATGTGGCCGAGGAAGGCGTCCAGCAGCGCGTCGGCACCGCGGTTGCTGCCGTACTGGCCGCTGTCCTTGGCCAGCGCCTCGCGGGCGGCGGCGTAGACGTGCTCGCCGGGCAGGAAGTTCGGCACACCGATGGAGAAGCTGATGATGTCGCGGCCCTGGGCCTTGAGGGCTTTCGCCTTCTCCGCCACCGCCATGATGGCGCTCGGCTTGGCGTGACCCATTCGACGGCTCAGCTGCGGCATCGGAATCCCCTTAGGCGGCGTTTTTGGAGCGCGAAAGTGTAGCACCGCCGCCCCACCCGCCTTGCGGACCACCCCGGTCGTCGTCGAAGCTCGCGGCACTGTCGGCCTCAGGGACTGCAAATGACTGCCCGGCATCTCCTGCTCGTCCTGCTCGCCCTGCTGCCAGGCACCAGCGCCTTGGCCCAGACCCGGCCGGCCACCGCGGCCGGCGCCGACGGACGCTCGCTGGCCGTCGACGGCAGCGTCGTGCTGGTCGAACCCGACATCGAGCTCAGCCTCGTCACCGCCGGCGGCCTGCAGGAGCCGCGCCGGGAATGGACCCGCGACGCGCGGCGCTTCTACGCCGAGGCGGTGCGCGCTCACCTGGCCGAGGCCGGCACGCGGCAAGCGCCCGATTTCGACGTGCCCGACGACCTCGACCCGGATTCGCGGCTCGGTCAGGTGGTACGTCTCAACGAGGCGGTCGCGCTGTCGATCAGCCAGTTCCTGCTGCCCGGCGGCGCCTTGGCCACCAAGCGGGATGCGGCGGGCAAGCCGCGCCTCGACTGGACCCTCGGCGACGGCGTCGTGGAACTTCAGACCGCCACCGGCGCGGACTACGCGCTGTTCACCTACGTGCGCGACAGCTACGCCAGCGGCGGGCGCACCGCGCTGCGCGTGTTCGGCTTCATCGCGGGTGCGGCGATGGGCACCGGCCTCGACATCGGCGGCGGCCAGCAGCTCGGCGTGGCGACGCTCGTCGACCTGCGCACCGGCAAGGTGGTGTGGTTCAACCAGTTGGCGCGGCAGACCGGTGATCTGCGCGAGCGCGACGAGGCGCAGCAGACCGTCGATCTGCTGCTCGAGGACCTGCCGCTGTGAAGCGCGGTGTGCCGGCCCGCCGTGCCGCCTTCGCGCTCGGCGCCGCCATGGCGTTTCCACTGGCGTTCGCGGCACCGCCGCCGATCGCGCCGGGCGAGCGCCCCGTCGCCGAGAGCACCGAAGCGGAGCTCTGGTACGGCATGGAGCGCGCTGAGCGAGAGATCCGCGACCTGCCGCAGATCGAAGCAGACGCCGCGCTGAACGCCTACCTGCAGGAGGTGCTGTGCCGCGTGGCCGGGCCGCACTGCGGCGACCTGCGCCTGTACGTGCTTGAGGTGCCAGCGTTCAACGCCTCGATGGCGCCGAACGGCGCAACCCTCGTCTGCACTGGCGCCCTGTTGCGCCTGCGCAGTGAGGACGAGCTGGCCGTACTGCTGGGCCACGAGTTCGCGCACTACCGGCAGCGCCATTCGCTGCAGCAGTGGCAGGCCACGAAGCGGAGCAGCGCCGCACTCGGCACGTTC
>JBOFQO010000017.1:0-2591 GCA_051660925.1 Silanimonas sp.
TGTACCTCACCGACATGGCCCGCGATTTCGCCGCCTACAACGCGGTGTGGGCGGAACACTTCCCCGACGCCGCCGCGGCCCCGTGCCGCACCACGCTCGGCATCACGGCGCTCCCCACACCGATCGCCATCGAACTCAAGTGCGTCGCCTCGCTGCGCGACTGACGCCCCACCCTTCGCCCCGAGGTCCGACATGCTTGGCAACGCCTTCAACCTGCAGGCCTGGATCGACGACCATCGGCACTTGCTGAAACCACCGGTCGGCAACAAGTGCATCGTCCAGGGTGACTACATCGTCATGATTGTCGGCGGCCCGAACGAGCGCGACGATTTCCACATTGAGGACGGCCCGGAGTGGTTCCAGCAGCTCGAGGGCGAGATGGTGCTGCGCGTGCAGGAAGACGGCCGCGTGCGCGACATCCCGATCCGCGCCGGCGAGTGCTTCTACCTGCCACCGCGCGTGCCGCACTCGCCGCAACGCAAGGCCGGCTCGGTCGGCCTCGTCATCGAACGCCGGCGCATCGAGGGCGAGCGCGACGGCCTGCGTTGGTACTGCCAGGCCTGCAACCACCCGGTCTACGAGGAGTTCTTCGTGCTGGCGGACATCGAGACGCAATTCAAGGCGGTATTCGACGGCTACTACCGCTCGGCCATGCATCGCACCTGCAGCCAGTGCGGCCACGTCAATCCCGCCCCGGCGCGCTACACCGAGGCCACGTCGTGATCCTTTCCCCGGAGCTGCTGGCCAGCAACCTGCTCTCGCCGGTGGTGCTGGCCTTCGGTCTCGGCCTGGTGGCGCGCGGCCTACGCAGCGACCTCAGCATCCCGCCGGCGATCCAGAGCTACCTGTCGATCTTCCTGCTGCTCGCCATCGGGCTGAAGGGCGGCGTGGCGCTGCGCAGCACGTCGTTCGGCGACGTGGCGATCCTGCTCGCGGTCACCGTGGTCGCGGGCATCGTCACCTGCGCTTCGGCCTATGCGCTCGCGCGCCTCTGGCTGAAGGACGGCCCGCTGGAGGCTGGCGCCATCGCCGCACATTTTGGCTCCGTCTCGGCAGTGACCTTCATCGCCGCGCAGCAGTTCGGTGAGCGCAGCGGGCAGGCACCCGAGGGCGTGCTGGTCGCGCTGGTCGTCGCGCTGGAGATCCCAGCGATCCTGCTCGGCCTCACGCTGGCGAAACGCGACGCCGGCCTGCAGTGGCATCAGGTGCGTGAGGTGCTGGTCGGCAAGACCGCGCTGCTGCTGATCGGCGGCATGGTGATCGGCGCGATCGCCACCAAGCACGGCACCGACGCCGTGAACCTGATGTACGGCCAGCTGTTTCAGGGCACGTTGATGCTGTTCATGCTGGACATGGGCATGGTGGCCGCAGCGCAGCTGCGTGGCCTCGGCCGCGGGGCGTTTCGGCTGGTCGCCTACGGCATCGCCCTGCCCCTCCTGCACGGCATGGTTGGTACTGCACTGGGGCACGGGGCGGGGCTGTCGCCGGCGGGCGCCGCGGTGTTCGGCACGATGACGGCGAGCGCCTCATACATCGCCGCCCCGGCCTCGGTGCGCGCCTCACTGCCGGAAGCCAACGTCGGACGCTGCATCACTGCGGCGCTGGGCATCACCTTCCCGTTCAACCTCGCCATCGGCATCCCGATCTACTTCGCTTTCGCCGCCTGGATGGGCGCCTGACATGCTGAAGATCGACACCCACGCGCACTTCCTGCCTGACCGATGGCCCGACCTCGCGGCGAAGTTCGGCGACGCGCGCTTCCCGGTGATCCACCACGGTGACGACGGCCGCTGCCGCATCTACAAGGACGGCAAGTTCTTCCGCGAAATCTGGCCGAAAACCTGGGACCCGGCCATCCGCATCGCCGACTACGAGCGCTTCGGCGTGCAGGTGCAGGTGATCAGCACCGTGCCGGTGATGTTCAGCTACTGGGCGAAGGGCCACCAGGCGCTGGAGCTGCACGCGGCGCTGAACGACCACATCGCCGAAGCCTGCCGCGCCCACCCGCGCCACTACGCGGGCCTCGGCGTGCTGCCGATGCAAGCGCCGAGCTTGGCGGTGCGCGAGCTGGAGCGCTGCATGGACGAGCTCGACCTGCAGGGCGTGCAGATCGGCTCGCACATCAACGACTGGAACCTCGACGCGCCGGAGCTCGCCGAGTTCTGGCAAGCGGCCGAAGACCTCGGCGCCGCGGTGCTCGTGCACCCCTGGGACATGATGGGTGCGGAGTCGATGCCGAAGTACTGGATGCCGTGGCTGGTGGGCATGCCCGCCGAGCAGTCGCGTGCGGCCTGCGCCCTGATCTTCGGCGGCGTGCTGGAGCGCCATCCGGGCCTGCGCGTTTGTCTCGCGCACGGCGGCGGCAGTTTTCCGTACACGATCGGCCGCATCGAGCATGGCTTCAACATGCGGCCCGACCTTGTCGCTACCGACAACCCGCGCAACCCGCGCGAGTACTTCGGACGGGTTTTCTTCGACTCTTGCGTGCACGACCCGCGCGCGCTGCGCTACCTGCTGGACGTGGCTGGCGCGGAAACGGTGATGCTCGGCACCGACTACCCCTTCCCGCTCGGCGAGCAGGAGCCGGGCTC
>JBOFQO010000018.1:0-2411 GCA_051660925.1 Silanimonas sp.
TGCGCCTCGCCGAACATCGTTTCGAACGCCTGCCACTGCCGCGTTTCGATTTCGCCGGCGACGTCCACGCCCTGCAACCAATGGGTGTTGGGTGCTTGCGCGGCGATCCGAGCGTAGTCGCCCTCGCCGATGTCGGCGCCGGCGGCGGCCAAGCGCGCCGCCAGCGGCGGATGCGAATCGAACGGGTGGGGAACGTTGAGATCCTGCAGCAGCTCGCGGAACGCGTCGCCGTGTGCGAAGGCGTTGAGGCCCGCCGCCACTCGCGTCCCGATGTCGAGCGCGCCAACGTGCGTGCGTTCCTGGTCGAACAACTCATCCTGGACCCGACTGCGGTAGCTTGAATAGGCGGCAATCTTGACCAGCGCCCGCGGAAGCGCGCCGGGTTCCGTGTGCCGGATCGCCGTTGCATCGGCGGCGAAGTCGCGGTCACGACTCGACGACTGCAGCACCAGCTCGAACAGCGCACGATGGAGGCGAAGCACGACGCCCGCGAGGTGTGCGAAACCGCTGCCCAGGACGCCTCCAAGGAAGTGGTCGAAGCGAGCCAGCACCGGTCCGAGCTTCGCGCTGCTTGCGGTGTCACCGCCGGCGAAGTGCGCGAGCTCATGGGCAAGGACGGCGTCCGCTTCGCGCGTGTCGAGAACGCGCAATAGCGGCAGGCTGACGTAGAGCGTGCGCCCTTCCAGCGGGCGTGAGCCGACGGTCAGTGGTGATTCGACGACGAAGAAGTTGTCGTCGATGCCGGCAACGATGTGGTCCGGCGGTGTGGTGCCCATCGTGGCCGCCATGTCGCGAACCCGCTGCCAGAGCGCCGGCGCTGCCGAAGGTTCCAACACTTCACCGACCACGCCGTTGTCGAGCACGGGCCGGGCGAACAGCGCGCGCAGTGCGATCCACGCGCCGACGCCGACGAACAGCGCGGCAAGGACGATCAGCTTGGGGATGCTGACATGCCAGAACCATGCCGGGATCCAGTAGACCAGCCAGACGACGAACCCGGCCTGCAGGACGATCGACAAGGCGGAAGCCGGCACCAGCAGACGCCACCCGAGGACGAATGCCGCCTGTTGGCCGTTCCGGTTCGCGCGCGCCAGTCCGGCGAGCAGGGCGATGCCAGCGAGCGTGAGCAGTCCGATCAGGAGCGTTGTGCCGGAGAGCAGGCGCGCCGTGCTGAACTGCCAGCTCGCCGAGCCCGTCGAGCAATAGATCTCCCGTTGCCGGCGGCTCGTCGCAGCGTCGTCGAAGCAGGCGACGCGGCGAACGCCCGGCCGCTCGAACCGGGATCCGGACGGTGGCGGCAAATGGCCGATCACCGTCCCGCCGTTGCTCGTGGCTTCAGCCGGCGGCGTCGCGGCCGCGCCGCTCGGCGGGAGCACGTGCTGGGTGAAAAGAAAGGTCGCGAGCGGGATGACGATCAGGGCCAAGGCCGCCTGCACGGCGAACAGTGCAAGGGTGCGGACAAGGCTCGGTTTGTCTTGCATGGCGGGGGCCATCCATGGGGGGTGGCCCGAGCTTAGAACGCCGTGAATTTGGCGTCAAAACGCCTCAGCGCGCCGGCTGCAGCACCAGCGTCGTCGTCACGCTGACGGCGTCAGGCAGCACCTCGATGTCGTCCCAGTCGCCGGTGCCGATGTTGAAGGCGAGCCGCTTCACCGTGGCCGTGCCTTCGAGCTTTGGCGCGGCGCCCGGTGTCCAGCGGAAGGTCAGCGGCACGGCTTGGGTGACCCCGCGCAGGCTCAGCGTGCCTTCGGCCACGAAGCGGCCGTCGGCGAGCGTGCGAAAGCGGGTGGCTTGGTAACGCGCCTGCGGCAGCGCCGAGGCATTGAAGAATTCCTCGCTGAGCAGCACCTCGTCGCGCTCCTCGTTCTCGGTGTTCGCCGAGGCGAGGTCGATGCGCACATCGAAACGGCCGCTGGCCGTGGCGGGGTCGAACGCGATGTCGGATTGGAAGCGCGCGAAGCGACCTTCGAAGGCTTCGCCTTCGTAGCTGGAGGCGAAACCCAGCGTCGAGCCGGCGCCCTGCACGTACTGGGCGGGGAGCACCGTCGCTGGCACCGGCGGTGGCGTTGTGACGTCCGGCGGGCGGCCCGGGTCCATGGCGGAGGCGAGCGAAGCAGAACCGGCGAAGGCGAGGGCGATCAGAGTGCGCATGGGGACATCCGGTGGGACGGCAGGGCGATGGTGGCGAGGGTGACGTAGCGCAGGCGATGGGTCGGTGAGGGCAACGGAGTGCGATTACGCACTTGGCTTCACCCACGGCGCCATGCGCGAGAGCACGCGGTCCTTGAGCTGGTAGTGGTGGTAGAAGGCCGCGCCGGCGTGCGCCACCAGCAGCGCGAGCAGGGCGTAAACGCCGTACTCGTGCACGTCGCCGGCCAGCGCCTTCAGGTCCCGATCCACCGAGCCGGCCT
>JBOFQO010000019.1:0-21723 GCA_051660925.1 Silanimonas sp.
CGGGCTGCGCCGCCTGTTCGACCACGCGCTCACCCTGGTCGGCGAGCGCTCCAATGCCGCCATCCGCGACGCGCTGGCGACACATCTGCGGGATCAGTTGCCAGCTGCCGCCGCGGCCGAGGCACTGGTGCTGTACGACCGCTACCTGGCCTATCTCGCGGCCGTCGACCGCGAGCCGGCGCTGCATGCCCATGATGCGGAAATGCGTCTGTCGCGGCTGCATGCGCTGCGCCACGAACATCTGGGCGAACGCATGGCCGAGGGCTTCTTCGGTGACGAGGAGGCGCTGGCCCGGCACAGCATCGCGCGCCGGAGCATCGCCGCCGACCCGACCCTGGACAACGCGACACGGCAGGCCCAGCTCGCAGCGCTCGACGGCGCCCTGCCCCATACCCTTGCCGCCGCGCGTCGCAGCGCGGTGCAGGCAGCGGAGGCCGAAGCCCTGCAGGCCGCCTTGGACGCCCGACAGGCCGATGCCGCCGCCCGCCATCGCGAGCGCGCCGCGCGTTTCGGCGAGGCTGCCGCCCAGCGCTTGGCCCTGCTCGACGCGCAACGCGCCGACTGGGATGCCCGCGTGGCCGCCTATGCCCGCGAGCGGGCGCGCCTAGGCCTCGACCCGGCGCAGGCCGAGGGCGCCCAGCAGGCGGCCTTCGCCCAGCTTCGCGCGCGGCATTTCGACGCCGCCGGACAGCGCCGGATCGCCTCGCTGGAAGCCGTCGGCGCCCTGCCGCCGGGGGGCTGAGGCCCGACCGGAAGGGGCGGCACGGTCAGCCCGAGGGGCGCGACGTATAATCCCGCCCCTTCCCGCTTCTCCGAGCCGCCGGCTGAAAGCCCGGCGCTGCGCGCATGTCCCAGCAAAGCACCGAAACCCGGCGTCGCCGGACCTTCGCGATCGTGTCGCACCCCGATGCCGGCAAGACCACGCTGACCGAAAAGCTCTTGCTGTTCGGCGGCGCGATCCAGATGGCCGGCTCGGTGAAGGGCCGCAAGGCCGCGCGCCACGCGACCTCCGACTGGATGGCGCTCGAGAAGGAGCGCGGCATCTCGGTCACCTCGTCGGTGATGCAGTTCCCGTACGAAGGCAAGATCGTCAACCTGCTCGACACGCCGGGCCACGCCGACTTCGGCGAGGACACCTACCGCGTGCTGACGGCCGTCGACTCGGCGCTGATGGTCATCGACTGCGCGAAGGGCGTCGAGGAGCGCACGATCAAGCTGATGGAGGTGTGCCGCATGCGCGACACGCCGATCATGAGCTTCATCAATAAGCTCGACCGCGAGGGCAAGGAGCCGATCGAGCTGCTCGATGAGGTCGAGTCGGTGCTCGGCATCCAGTGCGCGCCGATCACCTGGCCGATCGGCATGGGCCAGCGCCTGAAGGGCGTGGTGCATCTCGTCGACAACGAGGTGCACCTGTTCGAGCCGGGCAAGAACTTCACCCGTCAGGACTCGACCATCCTGAAGCTCGACGACCCGGCGCTTGAGGCACGCTTGGGCATGCAGGCGCTGACCGAGCTGCGCGACGAGCTGGAGCTGGTGCAGGGCGCCTCGCACCCGTTCGACAAGGCGAAGTACCTGCGGGGCGAACAGACGCCGGTCTTCTTCGGCTCGGCGGTCAACAACTTCGGCGTGCAGCTGCTGCTGGATTTCTTCGTCGAGCACGCGCCGCCGCCGAAGCCGCGCGCCACGACCGGCCGTGACGTCCAGCCCGAGGAGGAAAAACTCACCGGCTTCGTTTTCAAGATCCAGGCCAACATGGACCCGCAGCACCGCGACCGCGTGGCCTTCATGCGGATCTGCTCGGGTCGCTTCACCGCCGGCATGAAGGTGTACCAGCCGCGCACTGGCAAGGAGCTGAAGCTCGCCAACGCGCTGACCTTCATGGCCTCGGATCGCGAGATCGCCGCCGAGGCTTGGCCTGGCGACGTCATCGGCATCCACAACCACGGCACCATCACCATCGGCGACAGCTTCAGCGAGGGCGAACCGCTGAACTTCACGGGCATCCCGAACTTCGCGCCGGAACTTTTCCGCCGCGCGCGCTTGCGCGACCCGCTGAAGCTCAAGCAGTTGCAGAAGGGCCTCGCTCAGCTTTCTGAGGAGGGCGCCACGCAGTTCTTCCGCCCGCTGATGAGCAACGACTTGATCCTCGGCGCGGTGGGCATGCTGCAGTTCGACGTGGTCGCGTATCGATTGAAGGACGAGTACGGCGTCGACGCCAGCTTCGAGCCGGTGCAGGTGCAGACCGCACGCTGGGTCTATGCGCCGGACGACAAGACACTTGAGGCCTTCCGCGAGAAGAACGCGATGAATCTCGCCATCGACGCCGCCGGGCACCTCGTCTACCTGGCACCGTCGCGAGTGAACCTGCAACTGGCGCAGGAGCGCGCCAAGGACGTGCGCTTCGAAGCGACGCGCGAGCACGCGGCCAGCGTGGCCGTCGACTGAACGCCTACGGCCCCCCGCGCGACGGACCCGACGATCCGATGGCCTTCTTCGAACTCCGCGACTGGCGCGAAGGCGGCGAGCGCGTGTCCACGCCGCTGGGCCCGCTGTTCGTGCGTCGCCAGACGGAACCGCGCCTGCCGGTGCTGCTGCTCATCCACGGCTTCCCGTCCGCGAGTTGGGACTGGGCGCCGCTGTGGGATCCACTGTCCAAGCACTTCTCACTACTGGCGCTCGACCTGATCGGCTTCGGCAACTCGGCCAAACCGAAGGGCCATCGCTACACCATCGCCGAACAGGCCGAGGTCTGCGAGTGGCTGCTGCGCCGCGAAGGCGCATGGGACTACCACGTGCTCGCGCACGACTATGGCGACACCGTCGCGCAGGAGCTGCTGGCCCGCCAGCTCGACAAGCGCAAGCCGCGCCCATCGATGCGTTCCGTGGTCTTCCTCAACGGCGGCCTGTTCCCCGAAATGCACCGCCCGCGGCCGATGCAGCGCCTGCTTGCCCTGCCCGGGCTTGGCCCACTGGTGGCGCGCGCCTCCAGCAAGGCGCGCTTCGCCGACAACCTGAAGGCCATCTTCGGCAAGCACACCCCGCCCGACCCGCGCGTGGTCGACGGGCTGTGGACCCTGCTGCGCCACAACGACGGCCATCTCGCCCTTCCGCGCCTGTTGCACTACATGGCCGAGCGCCGACGCCAGCGCGCGCGCTGGGTCGGCGCGATGGAGCGCGTCGCGATGCCGATGGCCCTGATCAACGGCAGCGCTGATCCCATCTCGGGCCAGCACGCCGCCGCGCGCTGGCGCGAACTGCTCGGCGACGACGACCTGCACGAGCTGCCCGGCATCGGCCACTACCCGCAGCTCGAAGCCCCCGAAGCCGTGCTCGAGGCCGCGATGATGTTCTGGTCGCGTCATCGGCTGCTGGGGCCGGTGGACCCGCGACCAAGCGTGTCAATCACGACACGCTAACGGTTCCGGCGTGCGGCGGGTCTACGGATCGCGGAACACTGCGGTGCCGCGTGTACCGTCCGGCCTCACCCAGCCGCGGTACATGCCGCTGGTGTTGAAGGGCATGACGATGGTGCCGCGGGCGTCGAGGCCGATGGCGCCACCATTGCCACCGAGCGCTGGGATCACGCGGTTGATCACGTCTTCGGCCGCAGCCTCGATGGGGTCGCCGCGCAGCGCCACGCGAGCGCAGATGTCGTGGGCGGCGACGGTGCGCAGATAGAACTCGCCCCAACCGGTGGCGCTGATACCGCACTGGTCGTTGGCATAGGTGCCGGCGCCGATCACCGGCGCGTCGCCGATGCGACCCCAGCGCTTGTTGGTCATGCCGCCGGTCGACGTGGCGACGGCGATGTGGCCGTCGGCGTCGAGGGCGACCGCGCCAACGGTGCCGAAGTAGGCGCCGGGCGGCAGCGACGCATGTTCGCCGGCGGCTTGGCGCTGCTCTAGATCGCGCGCGTCCTCAAGCTGCTGGCGGCGGCGCTCGGTGTCGAACCAGCGGTTGCGAACGCGCTCAAGCTCGGGGCGCGTGTCGGCGAAAGCCTCGGCGCCATCGGCAGCAAGGAAGACATGCGGCGAGTGCTCCATCACCGCGCGTGCCAGCCGCACGGGGTTGCGGACGGTGCGCACGCCGGCGACCGCGCCGGCGCGTCGCGTGTGGCCGTCCATGACCGCGGCGTCGAGCTCGTGCCGGCCGTCGGCGGTAAACACCGCACCCTTGCCGGCGTTGAACCACGGCGATTCCTCGAGCACGAGCACGGCCGCGGTGACGGCGTCGAGCGCCGTGCCGCCACGCTTCAGCACCGCATCCCCGGCATCGAGCGCGCGATCAAGATCGAGACGTAACGCGGCCTCGTCGGCTTCCGAAAGCTGGTCGCGGGTAATGACGCCGGCACCACCGTGGATCACCAGCGCGGTCGGCGACGTCGCGGGCTCCGGCATCGGCACGGCGCGCGGCTTCGGCATCGGTGTGGCGCTCGCAACGCCGGCCGCGACGAGAGCAAAGGAGGCGGCAAGCGCCACGCGCAAGGCAGCTACGGACGAAGGACGCATCGACGGCTCCGGCAGGGGAACAAGGCCCCGACTGTAGGCCGCGACCGCTGCGCCGTCACGCGTCAACCGTGATGCGCGACGTTCCTGCATCTGCCGTCGCGTGGCGCCGCGCTCAGTCCAGCTTCGGCGCCTCGGCCTGCGGGAAACTCACCGAGGCGACGGTGCCCTTGCCGGCCTCGCTGCTCAGGTGCACCGGCCAGCCGAAGCGGCTCGAGAGCCGCTGCACGATCGACAGACCGATGCCCTGCCCGCCGACGCGCGCGGTGTCGGCGCGCCAGAACGGCTCGAACACGCGCGCCAGCTGCTCGGGCGACATGCCGATGCCGCTGTCCTCGATGCGGATCTCGCCGAAGCGCACGTGCACGCGCACGTGGCCGCTGTCGGTGTAGTAGCAGGCGTTGCGGATCAAGTTGCTGATCAGCACCGACACCACGCGGCGCGGCGCCACCAGCTTGAAGTCGGCTTCGAGGTCGAGCTCGAGCGCGACCGGCTTGTTGGCAACCAGCGGCCGCGCCTTTTCTAGCTCGTCCTCGACGATTTCCGAGGCCAGCAGCGGCTCCGGCGGCAGGCCGGTGTCGCCGTCGCGGGCCAGGATCAGGAAGGCCTCGATCAGCGTTTCCATGTCGCGCACCGCGCCCTGGATGCGGTTCAGCGATTTCTGCTGGCGCGGCGAGCACACCGAGTCGGCCTGCATCATCTCGCTGGCCATGCGGATCACCGCCAACGGCGTGCGCAACTCGTGCGAGGCGTCGCGGGTGAAATTGCGCTCGCGGTGCACCAGCTCCTCGATGCGCATACCGAAGTCATGCAGCGACGAGGCCAGCACCAGGCTCTCGCCCTCGACATCGACCGGCAGGTTCTCGGGCTTCAGCGCGCTGACTTCGGGATGCTTGGGGTCCCAGCGCTGCACCTGCGAGGCCAGCCAGATCACCGGCGAAACCGCGCGCTTCGAGGCGCGGTAGGTCGTCCAGGCGATCACGTAGACCACGATCAGCACCAGGGCGAGCGGCACGACGCCGAACCAGAACGCCAGCGCGTCCACCTGTTCCTGTTTGAACAGCAGGTACAGCGTGCGGCCTTCGTGCTCTTCGACCAGCACCAGCGCGCCGCCCTGCGAGCGCGGCAGGCTGTGGTAACCCTCCGGCAGGTGGTGCAGCGGCGCCGGGAGATCGGCCTTCGAGCCGTCGACCTCGACGACGAAGCCGGTCATGTTGAAGGTGTCGGGCACCGCCGCCGCCGGGTTGATCTCGCTGCGCTTCCAGAAGTGCGAGGCCTCCTCGGTGAGCGCACGCTGGATCAGCAGATGCTTCAGCACCGCCGAAGCGCCGTACACGCCAAGAACCGCCGCGAAGCTGATCGCAGCGGCCTGCAGGATGAAGGCGATCCAGATTTTTCGGCGAAGGCCGGTCGTGTCGGTCATGCGCGATCCGTCCCGGCGGCCGCTCAGGCCGCGGGCGCGGTGTCGAGGTCGGCGATGCGGTAGCCGGCCGTCTGCACGGTGTGCAGCAGGGGCTTGTCGAAGGGCCGGTCGATGGCCTTGCGCAGGTTGTACAGATGACTGCGCAGCGTGTCGGAATCCGGCAGGCCGTCGCCCCAGATCTCGCGCTCGATGTCGCGACGGGTCACCACACGCGGCGATTCGCGCATCAGGATCGTCAGCAGGCGCAGGCCGATCGGCGAGAGCTGGATCTCCTTGCCGCCGCGGGTGACGCGCAGCGAGGCGGTGTCGAGGATCAGGTCGGCCACCTTTAGCACCTCGGCGCTCACCTGACGACGATCGCGGCGGATCAGCGCGCGCAGGCGGGCTTCCAGCTCTTGGATGGCGAAGGGCTTGACGAGGTAGTCGTCGGCGCCGGCGTCGAGGCCAATCACTTTGTCCTGCAACGTGTCGCGGGCGGTGAGCATCAGCACCGGCGTCGACTTCTTCGCCTCGTTGCGCAGCTTGCGGCACAACTCAATGCCATCCATCCGCGGCAGCATCAGATCGAGCACGATGACGTCGTAGCTGTTGTCAACGGCGAGGCGGAAGCCATCGTGGCCGTCACCGGCGTAGTCGACGCCGAAGCCGCGGGCTTCGAGGTACTCGCCCATCATCTCGGAAAGGTTGCGGTTGTCCTCGACGACGAGGATCAGTCCGGCGGGGTCGTCACGGCGCATGGCAGGCTCCTTCAGGGATGTGAAAGCCGTGTATTCAGCTTTGTGAATTCACACCGCCATTGAGCACCCGCGCGGGTGAGACAAGCGTGAAGCGGGCGGCGGCGGCACACTGCCGGGGCCGCGCCGCCAACCGGAATTGCCCCGATGTGGATCTATCTCGCGCCGATCCTGCTGCTCATCGGCTCCAACATCTTCATGACCTTCGCCTGGTACGGGCACCTGAAGTTCAAGGGCACGCCGCTGCTGACCGTGATCCTGGTGAGCTGGGGCATCGCCTTCTTCGAGTACTGCCTGCAGGTGCCGGCCAACCGGATGGGCCACCAGGTCTACTCGGCCGCGCAGCTGAAGGGCATGCAGGAGATCATCACCCTCGCCGTCTTCGCCGCGTTCTCGATCAGCTACCTCGGCGAGGCGATCAAGTGGAACCACATCGCGGCCTTCGCGCTGATCGTCGCCGCGGCCTTCCTGCTCTTCCTCGAGTAAGCCCAACGGGAGAACCCCATGAACTACGTCGATGGCTTCGTCGCCGCCGTGCCGGTGACCAACCGCGAGATCTACCGCAAGCACTGCACGGAGGCCGCCGTGGTCTTCCGCGACCACGGGGCGCTGCGCGTCGTCGAGTGCTGGCAGGACGACGTCCCGACCGGCAAGGTCACCGACTTCTTCATGGCCGTGCAGGCCAAAGACGACGAGGCCGTCCTGTTCTCGTGGATCGAGTGGCCCTCGAAGGAAGCGCGCGACGCCGGCTGGGCCGCGGTGATGGCCGACCCGCGAATGGACCCGACAACGAACCCGATGCCCTTCGACGGCAAGCGGATGATCTACGGCGGCTTCGCGACGATGCTCGACGCCCGCGGCTGAGCCGCGGGAACGGCGTCAGAACGGGATCCTGCCGGTCAGCACGTCCTTGAACATCACCCAGTCGCCCATCAGCGAGTACAGCGGGTGCTTGAACGTGGCGGGCTTGTTGTGCTCGAAGAAGAAGTGCCCGACCCAGGCGAAGCCGTAGCCGCAGACCGGCAGCGCCAGCAGCCACCAGGGCGACAGCACCTGCGCGACGACGAGGGCGAGGATCAGCAACACGCCGCTTGAGCCGATCACATGCAAGCGGCGCGAGGTGCGGTTGCTGTGCTCGGCGAGGTAGAACGGGTAGAACTCGCGGAAGCTCGCGAAGCCGGTGCGGGGTGACGTCGTCGTGCTCATGGCGGTGTCCTGCGGATCAGCGGTGTCTGGAGCGGCCGTGGTCAAGCCACTTCGGTATCGAGGCTAACCCTGCGGCGTCGAGGCCGCATGAATCAGCGCCCTGTCGCGGCGGGCGTCCACGGCGCACCGCGGTAGCTCGCCTTGACGGCCATCGAGAGCATCGGCAGGTCTTCGGGGGTGTCGCCGTGGGCCTCAATGCGCTCGCGAGGCCAGTCGCCAAACACCGCGCGGATGCGCCGCGCCTTCGTGTCACCGACGCACTGCGGCCCAGCGTAGCGCCCGGTCAGACGGCCATCACGGACCTCAAGCATGGACGCGAGCAGCTCGACGCCCTCGGCCGCGCACCAGGGGCGCAGCAGCGCGTCGAAGTTGCCGCTGACGACCACCACGCGGTCGCCACGCTCGCGAGCATCCCGCAGCGCCGCGAGGGCGTCGGTCCGCATCAGACGGGGAAGCAACGAGGCGACAAATTCGCGTGCCGCGGCGTCGAACTGGGCGACGGGCATGTCGGCGAAGGCGAGTCGCGCGACGGCGGCGCGGATCGTCGTCCCCGACACCCATCCCGCCCGGTAGCCCAGCACCAGCGGCGCGAGCAGCAGTCCGCCGAGGCGCACGCGCCATGGCGGCGCGGCGAAGCGCACGAAGAGCGGGAAGGTCTCGACCGTGGTCAGGGTGCCGTCGAAATCGAACAGCACCAGTCGCTGGTCCACCTGCCTCACCCGCCGCGCTCGATCCGCTTCGCCTCGCCCCACAGCGCCTCCTGCTCGCCCAGGGACAGTGCGGCGAACTGGCGGCCCTGTGCGCGGGCCAGCGCCTCCATCTGCCGGAACCGGCGCTCGTACTTGGCATTCGCCCGGCGCAGCGCAGCGCCGGGGTCGACCTTGGCCTTGCGCGCGAGGTTCATGGCCACGAACAGCAGGTCGCCAATCTCATCCTCCAGCGCGTCCTGCCGTGCAGGTGAGGCTGGCATCGCCAGCGCCTCGCGCACCTCGCCGAGCTCCTCCTCGAGCTTGGCGATGACCGGCGCGGCGTCCGGCCAGTCGTAGCCGACGTTCGCGCCGCGCTTCTGCAGCTTCAGCGCGCGCTGCCACTCCGGCAGCGCCTTCGGCACATCGTCCAGCGCCGAGGGCGGCGCGTCCTCGTCGCGGCGCTTGGCGGCGCGCTCGCGCGCCTTCATGCCTTCCCAGGCGGCGGTCTGCGCGTCGGCGTCGGCCACGCTAGCACCGGCAAACACGTGCGGGTGGCGACGGATCATCTTGTCGTTGATCGCGGCCACCACATCGCCGAAGCCGAAGGCGCCCTGCTCGCCTGCCATCTGCGCGTGGAAGACCACTTGCAGCAGCAGGTCGCCGAGCTCGTCCTTCAGGTCGGCGAGGTCGCCGCGGTCGATGGCCTCGGCGACTTCGTAGGCTTCCTCAATGGTGTAGGTCGCGATGCTGGCGAAGTCCTGCTTCACGTCCCACGGACAGCCACGCTCGGGGTCGCGCAGGCGTGCCATCACCGCGAGCAGAGTGTCGATGCGGCGCAGTGCGATCGCGTCATCGTCGATGCCGAGCGCAACGAGCGCGCTGCGGTGGTCGGTGGCGTCAGCCAAGCCAGGTCCTCCAGGGCAGAACGGGATCGCGCAGGGCGATGAAGTCGCCGTTGAGCAAGGTGTCGCGACGGTTGTAGCGCAGCGGGCGGCCGTCGAGGTCGAGCACCGCGCCGCCGGTGGCCTCGACGAGGCACTGCCCTGCGGCGGTGTCCCACTCCGAGGTCGGGCCGAAGCGCGGATAGACGTCGAGCCGTCCTTCCGCGAGCAGGCCGAACTTCAGCGCGGAGCCCATCGGCACGCGCTCGGCGCCGGGCAGGCGCTCAAGCAGGGCCTCCGTGCGCGGATCGAGGTGCGAGCGGCTGGCGGCGACGCGAAGCGGCGGCGCGGGCACCAGTGCAGCTGCCGGGGCGTTGGCCGCGTGGACGCGCAGCGGTACATCATCACCGCCGGCCTCGCGGCGCCACGCGCCCTCGCCGGCCACCGCCGACCATGTCACGCCGGTGACCGGCGCGTGCACCACGCCGAGCACGGGCACGCCGTCATCGACCAGCGCGATGCAGATGCAGAACTCGCCGTTCTTCTTGACGAACTCGCGCGTGCCATCCAGCGGATCGACCAGCCACAGCCGTCGCCAGGTGCGGCGCTCGGCGACGTCGAGCGCCGCAGATTCCTCCGAAAGCACGGGCACGTCCGGAGTCAGCGCGCGCAGGCCGTCGACAAGCACGTGGTGCGATGCGAGATCGGCCGCCGTCAACGGCGAACGGTCGTCCTTCGATTCGACAGCGAAGTCGCGCGTATACACCGCCATGATCGCGCGCCCCGCGGTTTCGGCCAGCGCGATGACGTCGCCGCGCCGCACGCTCACGGCGCCGGCCGTCCGCGGGCTAACCATTCGCGCACCAGGAACAATCCGGCGATCGAGCGGCCTTCCGAAAACTCGTCGCGCAGCATCAGTTCGTGCAGGCGATCCAGCCGCCACGGCACGACCTCGAGCGGCTCGGGCTCGTCGCCTTCGAGCTTGTCGGGGAACAGCCCTTCGGCGACCACCAACTGGATCTCGTGGCTCATGTAGGTGGGCGCGAGGCTCAGCGCTCGCAGCCGCGTCAGCGTGGTCGCGCCGAAGCCGATCTCCTCGCGCATCTCGCGGCCGGCGGCCTGCTCCCAGCTTTCGCCCGCGTCGATCTTGCCTTTTGGCAGGCCGAGCTCGTAGCGGTGGGTGCCGGTGCCGTACTCGCGCACCAGCAGCACGGTGTCGGGGTCGGGTAGCGCCGCGATCATCACGGCGCCGTGGCCTTTCGACTTCAGCCGGTCGAAGCGGCGGCGCTCGCCGTTGCTGAATTCGAGGTCGACCTTCTCGAGCCGGTAGGCGCCGAAATCGACGTCCTCGCGACCGTGGACGGTGGGCAGTGGGCGGGTCATGGCCGCTCCCGATGCGCGGCGGGCGGGCGGGCCGACGCGTCGACCGCGCCATCGTGCTGCAGGCACGCATGGACAGGCCGACGGCGGCTCACCATCATTCGCGGCATGACGCAGAACATTCCCATCGCGCCGATGCTAGCAGAGGGCGACGTCGACACCTTCCTCGCCCGCGACCTCGCGGTGGTCTGGCACCCCTGCACGCAGATGCGCGAGCACCGCGGCGAGCTGCCGCTGGTGCCGATCCGCCGCGGCCGCGGCGCCTGGCTCGAAGGTCTCGATGGGCGCCGCTATCTCGACGGCATCTCGAGCTGGTGGACGAACCTGTTCGGCCACGCGCACCCGCACATCGCGACGGCGATCGCTTCCCAAGCCAGCGAGTTGGCGCACGTGATCTACGCTGGCTTCGCGCACGAGCCCGGCCTGCGCCTCGCCGAGCGGCTGGTCGCGATCGCACCGCGCGAGCCCGAACGCGCGCCGCTGTCGCGGGTGTTCTACGGCGAGAACGGCAGCGCGGCGATCGAGATCGCGCTGAAGATGAGCTTCCACGCCCACCAGAACCGCGGCGATGGCGGCCGCACGCGCTTCGTGGCTCTGCAGAACGGCTACCACGGCGAAACCCTGGGCGCGCTGGCGATGAGCGACATTCCGCTGTACCGGCGCATCTACGCGCCGCTGCTGTTGGAGCCGCTTTTCGCGCCATCGCCCGACGCCTACCTCGCCGAATCCGGCGAATCGGCCGAGGCCTGCGCGCGACGCGCCGCGGCAGCGCTCGCGGCGATCCTTGAGCGCGATGGCGCGAGCATCGCAGCCCTTGTGCTGGAGCCGCTGGTGCAGTGCGCCGGCGGCATGCGCATGCACCATCCGGCCTACGTCGCGGAAGCCCGACGCCTCTGCGATGCGCACGGTGTGCATCTGATCGCCGACGAGATCGCGGTCGGCTTCGGTCGCACCGGCACGCTGTTCGCCTGCGAGCAGGCCGGCATCGCGCCGGATTTCCTGTGCCTATCGAAGGGGCTCTCCGGCGGCGCCCTGCCGCTGTCGGCGGTGCTCACCACCGAGGCCGTGTTCGAGGCCTTCTGGAGCGAGGACCGCACGCGCGCCTTCCTGCATTCGCACAGCTTCGCCGGTAATCCCGTGGCCTGCGCGGCCGCCAACGCCACGCTGGACCTCTTCGAGTCCACCAACGCCATCAAGGCGAACCGCGCCCTCGCCGCGCGGCTTTCTGCCGCCGCCGAGCGCTTCGCCGACCACCCACAGGTGGGCGACCTGCGCCAGACCGGCATGATCCTGGCGTTCGAGCTCGTCGAGGACCGCGCGTCACGTCGTGAGTACGCCGATCATCCGCGGAAGCGCGCGCTGGCCGCGTACCGTGCCGGTCTCGACGCCGGCGCCGTGCTGCGCCCCTTGGGCAACGTGCTGTACTGGATGCCGCCCTACTGCATCGGCAACGAGGAGATCGACGTGCTGGAACGCGCCACCTCCGACGCCATCGAGGCCTTCGTCCAATGCGCGTGATCCGCTGCCACATCGATGCCCCGCTCGCGGCCGGCGCCGTGCTTCGCCTTCCCGAGGAAAAGAGCCTGCACCTGCTGCGCGTGCTGCGCCTGCGCGACGGCGACGCTGTCACGTTGTTCAACGGTGATGGCCACGACTATCCCGCGCGCCTCACCGGCAGCGAGAAGAAGGCCGTCGAAGTCACCGTCGATGCCGCCGAGCCGCGCGGCAACGAATCACCACTGGCCATCACCCTGCTGCAGGGCGTCGCGCGCGGCGACAAGATGGACCTAATCCTGCAGAAGGCCACCGAGCTCGGCGTGCAGGCGATCCAGCCGGTGATGACCGAGCGCACCGAGGTGAAGCTCGACGCCGAGCGCGCCGAGCGCCGCATCGCGCACTGGCGCGGCGTCGTGGCCGCGGCCTGCGAGCAGAGCGGCCGCGCCCGCGTGCCCGCGGTGGCCGAACCGCGCGCGCTGCACGAGGCGCTCATCGACCTGCCCGAGAACGCGCGCCGACTGATCCTCGACCCGCACCGCGGCCGCGCGTTGAAGCGCCTCGACATCGACGTCGCGCAGCCGGTCGTGCTGGTGATCGGCCCGGAAGGAGGCTTGGGCGAACGCGACCACCGCCTGCTGGAGAAATCCGGTTTCGAGGGCGTGCAGCTCGGCCCGCGCGTGCTGCGCACCGAGACCGCGGGGCTGGCCGTTCTTGCTGCCCTGCAAGCGCTTTACGGCGATTGGGCCTGAGCCTCAAGCCAGCCGCGCGATCACGCCGCTGAACTCATCGCGACGCCCGAGCGCATCGACAGCGACTTCCAGCTGGCGTCGCAGCGTCGCGCGATCATCGGCGCGCAGCGTCGCGTGCCCCACCTTGCGGCCCTCGCGCGGCGACTTGCCGTAGTCGTGCCAGTGGCCGGCGGGGCTGCGCAGCACCGGCGCGGCCGCGGGCATCGCGCCGACCCAGTTCAGCATCACGCTGTGACCCACGGCCACGGTGCTGCCCAGTGGCAAGCCGAGCACGGCGCGCAGGTGATTCTCGAACTGCGAGGCCTCGGCGCCTTCGATGGTCCAGTGCCCGGAGTTGTGCACGCGCGGCGCCATCTCGTTGGCGAGCAGTTGCCCGTCGCGCACGAACAGCTCCAGCGCGAATACGCCGACGTAGTCGAGCGCATCGGCCACCTTCTTCGCCTGCGCCACCGCCTGCGGCTCCAGCGCGGCGCCCTCGGCGGCCGGCGCCATCGACGCCGACAGGATGCCGTCGCGATGCCAGTTCTCCGTCAACGGCCAGGCCCGGAACTCGCCGTCGCGGCCACGCACCGCCACCACCGAGACCTCGCGCTCGAAGGGCACGAACGCCTCAAGGATCAGCCCAACCTTCGGCGCCTGCGCACCGAGCGCGCTCCAGGCGGCGTCGAGGTCGGTCGGCGTCTTCAAGCGGAACTGGCCCTTGCCGTCATAGCCGAGGCGGCGCGTCTTGAGGATGCAAGGCAGGCCGATGCGCGCCACGGCAGCGTCGAGGTCGGCGCGTGTATCGACGGCCGCGAAGACCGGCGTGCTGATACCGAGCTCGTTGAACAGGGTCTTCTCGGCGAGGCGATCCTGCGCGATGCGCAGCGCGCGCGGCGCCGGGAACACGGGGATGCGCGCCGCCAGCCACTCGGCGCTTTCCGCCGGCACGTTCTCGAAATCGAAGGTCGCGACGTCCACGCGCGAAGCAAACTCCGCGAGCGCACGCTCGTCGCGCCAGTCGCCGACTACCATCGGCACGAACTGCCCGGCGCAGGCCTCATCGCTGGTGTCCATCACGAGGAAACGCAGGCCGAGCGGCGCGCCCGCCAGCGCCATCATGCGCGCCAGCTGGCCGCCGCCGAGGATGCCGACCGTCGTCATGCGCGCGGGTCCGGCTTCGCCAGCACGGCCTCGGTCTGCTCGCGGCGGAAGCGCTCGAGTGCCGCGGCCACATCGGCATGGTCATGCGCCAGCATCGCTGCGGCGAACAGCGCGGCGTTCGCTGCGCCGGCCTGCCCGATGGCAAACGTCGCGACCGGAATGCCTGCCGGCATCTGCACGATCGACAGCAGCGAATCGAGACCATTCAGCGCCTTGCTTTGCACCGGCACGCCCAGCACCGGCACGGCGGTCTTTGCGGCGAGCATGCCCGGCAGATGCGCGGCGCCGCCGGCGCCCGCGATGATCGCGCGCAGGCCGCGTGAAGCGGCGGTTTCGGCGTACTGGAACAGCAAGTCCGGCGTGCGATGCGCCGACACGACCCGCACCTCGTGCGCCACGCCGAGGCGCGTCAGGCGCTCGGCCGCGTGTTGCATCGTGTCCCAGTCGGAGGTCGAGCCCATCACGATGCCCACCTTCACGACGCTTTCGACCTGACCTGCAGCCATCGGCATGGCGAGCCTCTCCGGCAAAACCGTATTCTAGACGCATCTTCCGCATGGCCCCGAGCCCGCCCATGGATCGCAAGCTCCTCGACCTCCTGGTCTGCCCGGCTACGCACCAGCCCCTGCACCGCCTCGACGCCAGCCAGCGAGACACGCTCAACGCCGCGATCGCCAAGGGTGAGCTGCGCCGCGGCGACGGCCGCACCGAGACACAGGCGCTGGCCGACGCGCTAGCCAGCCGCGACGGCAAGCAGGTCTACCGCATCGACGACGGCATCCCGGTGCTGCTGATCGAGGATTCGCTGCAGACCGCGGGCATCGACGGCCTCGCGATGCGCTGAGGCGCACGCCACGCCCGACCCGCGCGAACGCCGACGCACGTCGCCATGATCATCGCCACCACGCCGCCGCCTTCCGAGATCATCGACGCGCAAGTGCGCGCCGCGCTGGCCGAGGATCTCGGTCCGGGCGACGCCACCGCGGCGCTGCTGGACGACGGCTCCGCCGAGGCCCACGTGGTCTGCAAGGAGTCCGCCGTCATCGCTGGCGGGCCGTGGTTCGACGCCTGCTTCCGCGCGCTCGACCCGACCGCGCGCATCGACTGGCGCATCGCCGAAGGCCAGCGCGTCGAGCCGGGAACCATCCTCTGCACCATCCATGCCCGCTCGCGCGCGATCGTCAGCGCTGAGCGCAGCGCGCTGAACTTCCTGCAGACGCTCTCGGCGACGGCGACAACCACGGCGGCCTACGTCGCCGCGCTGGCCGGCAGCCGCACCCGCGTGCTGGACACCCGCAAGACCCTGCCTGGCCTGCGCCTCGCTCAGAAGTACGCGGTGCGCGCCGGTGGCGGCGTCAACCACCGCATCGGCTTGTTCGACGCCGTGATGCTGAAGGAGAACCACATTGCCGCGGCCGGCTCGATCGCCGCGGCCGTCCAACGCGCGCGCGCCATGCATCCGACGCTGCCGCTGATCGTCGAGGTGGAGTCGCTGGACGAACTCGACCAGACGCTGGCCGCCGGCTGCGAGCGCATCCTGATCGACGACTTCGATGACGCGATGATGCGCGAGGCCGGGCGGCGCGCCGCCGGCCAGATCCCGCTCGAGGTCTCCGGGAGCGTCTCGCTCGAGCGGCTGCCGGCCATTGCTGCGACCGGCGTCGACTACGTGTCGGTCGGCGCGCTCACCAAACACGTGCGCGCCATCGACCTGTCCCTGCGGCTCAGCGCCCCAGCACCAGCCACGCGATAGCGGCCAGCGAGGCGACGATCACGACGCCGGCGACGGCCTTCAACAGCCCGTTGCCGCCGCCGCTCGACGCGGGGGCCGGCGCGGCCGCGGGGGCCTTCTGCTGCATCTGCTGGATCTCCATGCCCGGCGCGACGAGGATCAGTCGCACCTGGTCGAGGCGCAGCTCGTCGCCGGGGTTCAGCTGGCCGTTCTGCACCCGCTTGTTGTTGATGTAGGTACCGTTCGACGAGCCCAGGTCCTCGACCTGCAGGCCATAAGCATTCGGCTTCACCAGTGCGTGACGGCGCGAGATCTCCTCGACCGGGATGGCAATGTCGCACTCGGCCGAGCGGCCGATGGTCATCGGGCCGGTGACGCCGTACATCTTGCCGAAGGTGTTGCCGGACACGCCGCGCAGCACGAACTTCGGCGCAGCGGCGCGCACGCGCGTGGCGCCGCTCTCGCCGTCCAGCGCCATCGCCTGCGCCGCAGCGATCACTGACGGCGGCAGCGGCGAGCTGCCGGCGACGGTCTTGGCCGGCTCGGTGGCGACGAACTTCGCGACGACCGAGCCGAAGCCGACCTGGTCGCCGGTGCGCAGCGCCATCAGCTCCTTGACCGGCTTGCCGTTGACGGTGACCGGGCCCGAGCCCTCTGGAAGCTGCAGGTTCGCGCCGGTGCTGGTGATGTGGATCTCAAGATGGCGCGTCTGGATGCCCGGCCCGCTGATCGCGACGGTACCTTCTGGATCGCTGCCGACGCGGTTCACACCCGTCGCTAGAAGCACCGTCGCGTGTTCACCGTTTGGAAAAACCAGCTTCATCCGTCTCCCCCGTGCATGGCTCGGCCGTGTAGACGCGGCCGCGACAGACAGTGTGCGCGACAGGCCAGGGTTACGTCACCCTCCCCCGCGCCACCCGCCTTGCGTCCCGAGGCCCCCGCCACCACATTTGACGGATGGACCTGCTCAGCTTCGTCTTCCTGATCACCGTAGTCGCCCTCGCCTGGAACTGGTGGGCCGACCGGCGCGCCGCCGATGTCGCCACCCGCGTCGCCCAGCGCGCCTGCGAACAAGCCGGGGTGCTTTGGTTGGACCAGAACGTCCAGCGCGTGCGCAAGCGCCTCGCGCGCAGCGAGGAGGGCCGGCTGGGTTGGCAGCGGGAGTTCGACTTCGAGTTCTCCGCCAGCGGCCAGGAGCGCCAAATCGGTCGTGTGCGCCTGCTGGGCGAGCGCGTCATTGGGCTGATCGGCCCGGACCGCCCCCCACTGGTCTACGTGGGCCCGGGTGGCGCTACTTGATGATGCGCAGATGGCCGCCGCGCTTCGGTGGCTCCGGGGCGGGACCCGGGCCGTCGGAGGGATCCTGCGGCGGAGCGACCTCGCCCTCGTCAGGTGGCAGGCCCATGCCCTGCCCGGTTTCCTGGGCATAGACGGCGAGCACGGCGGCCACTGGCACGACCACCGAGTGGCTGACGCCGCCGAAGCGGGCCATGAAGCTGACCTCGCGATTGCCAAGCTGCAGGTGGGCCACAGCGCGCCCAGCGACATTGAGCACCACGCGGCCGTCCTTCACCGCCGAAGGCGGCACCTGAAGGCCCTCGTGCTGGGCGTCGACGAGCAGGTAAGGGGTCATGCCGTTGTCGACGATCCACTCGTGCATCGCCCTGAGCAGGTACGGGCGATTGGAGGTCATCAAGGCCGGCGTGTCGCCTTCACTCACGCGGGAATCTCGCGCAGCGCCTTTTCTTCCGGCGTGAGGCTGCGTACGAAGCCCGGGTTGCGGAAGATCCGCTGACCGTAGTCCTCGATCGGCTTGGCTTCCTTCGGCAAGACGATGCCCAACGCCGGCAGGCGCCAGATGATCGGCGCCATCGCGCAGTCGGCGAGGCTCATCTCGGGATTCAGGAAGAACTTCGAGGCCTTGAACAGCGGCAGCGCCGCCAGCACGAGGTCACGCAGCTGCTTGCGAGCGTTGTCGGCCTGCGCCTTGCTGCCGGCCTGTTGAGCGGCCTGCACGTGCGGCACCCATTCGTGCTCCAGCCGCAGCATGGCCAGTCGCAGCCGGGCCCGCGACAGCGGATCGATCGGCATCAGTGGCGGGTGCGGGTAGCGCTCGTCGAGGTATTCCGTCACGACCGACGCCGAGTACAGCACCAGCTCGCGCTCCACCAAGGTGGGCACGGAGTGGTAGGGGTTCAGGTCGATGAGGTCTTCCGGCGGGTGCGCCGGGTCGACCGGGACGAGGTCGTAGTTCACGCCCTTGGCGGCCAGCACGAGGCGGACGCGGTGGCAGAGGACGCAATCCCTTGCGGAAAACAGGGTCAAGGTGTTGCGCAAACGCGGGCTTGCAGCCATCGGCACTTCCCTTCGACGCGGCCCTCGACCCTTCGCCGACGGCCCAACAATCCCTAACGTGCCGTAAATGGCCGCCGAACCGCAAGGGCCAGCCGGTCCCGGGCCGGGCCCGGAGGTTGCGCGGGAAACGAAAAGGCCGCCCCACGGGGCGGCCTTGGCGTCGGAACGGAGCCGGTGACGCAGCGAACGGGTCGGTCCGGACGGCGCGTCAGTGGACGTCGCGCCAGTATTCCTTCTTGAGCAGGTAGGCCAGCAGGGTGAAGAACGACAGGAACAGGATCACCCAGACGCCGAGGCTCTCGCGCTTCAGGCGGGCCGGCTCGCCGACATAGGTCAGGAAGGCGGCGATGTCGAGGATGGCGCGGTCGTACTCGGCCTCGGTCATGCGGCCGCGCTCATGCTCCTGGATCACGAAGCCATCCTCGGCCTTGCGCTGCTTGCCCTGCAGCTCCCACAGCACGTTCGGCATGCTGGCATTGGCGAGAACGGCGTTGTTCCAGCCCATCGGGCGGGTCTCGTCGACGTAGAACGATTTCAGGAAGGTGTAGATCCAGTCCTCCTGGCCGATCTTGCCGCGCGCGGTCGTCGACAGATCCGGTGGGGCCTTGCCGAACCAAGCCTGGCCGTCACCCTTGGCAATACCGGTCTTCATCACGTCGCCGATCTTGGCGTCGCCCTTGATCAGGAACTGCTCGACCTGCTCTGGGGTCAGGTCGAGGTCCTCGGCCAGCCGCGAATAGCGCATGTACTGCAGCGAATGGCAGGCCGCGCAGTAGTTCATGAACAAGCCGGCGCCGCGCTGCAGCGAGGCCTTGTCCTGTAGGTCGATCTGCGCGTCGTCGAGGTGGACGCCGCCGGCCGCCGAGGCCAGAGCGGGGGCGAGCAGGAAGACCGCCGCGGCGAAGAGGGCGGAAATGCGCGACTTAAGCATGCGAGGTCACCCGCTCCGGAACCGGCTTGGTTTTGTCGATGGACGTCCAGATCGGCATCGTGATGAAGAAGCCGAAGTAGAAGATCGTGCAAATGCGAGCGACGATCGTCTGCGTCTCCGAACCCGACTGCAGGCCGAGCCAGCCCAGCAGCACGAAGCAGATGCAGAACAACGTGATCATCGTTTTGCTGATCCAGCCGCGGTAACGCAGCGAGCGCACCTTGCTGCGATCCAGCCACGGCAGCAGGAAGAAGATCAGCGTCGCGGCGCCCATCACGATCACGCCGAGCAGCTTGCCGGGGACGGCGCGCAGCATCGCGTAGTAGGGCGTGAAGTACCACACCGGCTTGATGTGCTCCGGCGTGACCAGCGGGTTCGCCTCGTTGAAGTTGTCGAACTCCAGGAAGAGGTCGCCGAAGGTCGGGGCGAAGAAGATGATGAAGGCGGCGATGATCAGGAAGACGCCAGCGCCAACCAGGTCCTTCACCGTGTAGTACGGGTGGAAGGGGATGCCGTCGAGCGGCTTGCCGGTGGCCTTGTCCTTCACCTTCTTGATGTCGACGCCGTCCGGGTTGTTCGAGCCGACCTCGTGCAGGGCACCGAGGTGCAGCACGACGAGCAGCAGGATCACCAGCGGCAGGGCGATGACGTGCAGGGCGAAGAAGCGGTTCAGCGTCGAATCGGAGACGAGGAAGTCACCGCGGATGAACTCGGTGAGGTCGCCGCCGATCACCGGGATCGCCGAGAACAGGTTGATGATCACCTGCGCGCCCCAGTACGACATCTGGCCCCACGGCAGCACGTAGCCGAGGAAGGCTTCGGCCATCAGCGTGAGAAAGATGAACATGCCGAGCACCCAGACCAACTCACGCGGCTTCTGGTACGAGCCGTAGATCAGCGCGCGGAACATGTGCAGGTACACAACGACGAAGAACAACGAGGCGCCGGTGCTGTGCATGTAGCGGATCAGCCAGCCCCACTCCACGTCACGCATGATGTACTCGACCGAGGCGAAGGCTTCCGTCGCGCTCGGCTTGTAGTGCATCGTCAGGAAGATGCCGGTGACGATCTGGTTGACCAGCACCAGCAACGCCAGCGAGCCAAAGAAGTACCAGAAGTTGAAGTTCTTCGGAGCGTAGTACTCCGACATGTGCTTCTTGTAGAAAGGCACCAGGCCCGGAGTGCGCTGGTTGAACCAGTCCACCGCGCCGTTGACCGCGTTTTCGATCCGGGCGTTCATCAGGCAGTGCCCTCCGGCGCGATGCCAACCACGATGCGGTTGGCGTTGGCCTTGTCGAAGTGGTAGGGCGGCACCTCAAGGTTCGACGGCGCCGGGACGCCGGAGAACACGCGGCCAGCCAAGTCGAAGCGCGAGTTATGGCAAGGGCAGTAGAAGCCGCCCTTCCACTCGCTGTCGAAGTTCTCGGGCTGCAGGTCCGGTTTGAACAGCGGCGAGCAGCCGAGGTGCGTGCAGATGCCAACCAGCACGCCGATCTCCGGCTTCAGCGAGCGCGTCTCGTTCTTCGCGAACGCCGGCGTCTGGTCGACGTTGTCGGAATTCGGGTCGGCGAGGCGGCCATCAAGCGTCGGCAGCGCGCCGAGCTGTTCGCCGTTGCGCTTGAAGATCCAGACCGGCTTGCCGCGCCACTGCACGATCATGCGAGCACCGGGCTCCTGGTCGAGCTTGCTGATGTCCACTTCGACCGGCGCACCGGCGCTTTGCGCGCGGGCACTCGGCTTCCAGGTGCTGAGGAAGGCGTAACCGCCGGCGGCGGCGCCTGCGGCACCGACCACGGCGGTGGTCGCGGTCAGGAACCGACGACGCCCGTTGTTGACCCCTTCGTTGGCCATCCGGCTCTCCGAATTTCGCTGTACGTAAGGATGCGAAAGGCCCGAACGGGCCGTCGCAGCAGGGCGGAAGTGTAGCCGAACGGCCATTTGACCGACAACGCCGCCGGACAACGGCGAAACGACTACGGCGCGCCCGCGCCGACCAGCGGAACCGGCGTGGACCCGCTGGCGGCGAGCGCTTCGCGGTAGCGGGCGTGAAGGGTGGCGACCCGGCCGACGTAGCGCTGGGTCTCGTTGAAGGGCGGCACGCCGCCGTAGCGATCAACATTGCCCTCGCCAGCGTTATAGCCCGCTGCCGCCAGCGTGGTGTTGTCGTCGAAGCGGTCGAGCAGCCAAGCGAGGTACTGCACGCCGCCTTGGATGTTCTGTGCCGGATCGAAGGGGTCGGCGACACCGAAGCGGTCGGCGGTGGCGGGGATCAGCTGCATCAGCCCCTGGGCGCCTTTGTGCGAAACGGCGTTCGGGTTGAAGGCCGACTCGGCGTGGACGATGGCGCGAACCAGGGCCTCGTCGACCCCGAAGCGCGCGGACGCGGCGCGGATCTCCGCCGCATAGGCCGCCGTGTTGAGACGCACGTTGTCGAAGTTCACCCCGGGCAGCGCGCCGCAGGCGTAGCAGGTCTCGACGTAGGTGAAGAGCGTGAG